>JANXNM010000005.1 GCA_025354065.1 Synechococcales cyanobacterium 340R_concoct_173_sub
TCAAGTGAGTAGTTTTAATCGGCCTAATTTGTATTATGAAGTCAGAGCTAAAACTCGCAATACCTACGACGATATGCGATCGCAAGTTGAAAAAGCGAATGGTCCAGTAATCATTTATTGTCTCAGTCGGAAGCGGGTGGAGGAAGTCGCGGCGAAATTAATTAAAGATGGTATAAAAGCAATTCCCTACCATGCTGGAATGAACAATGAGGACCGATCGCGTAATCAAAATCGATTCATTCGAGATGATGTGCAGGTGATTGTGGCGACGATCGCCTTTGGGATGGGGATTAATAAGCCCGATGTCCGGTTGGTGATTCACTATGATTTACCTAAAAATATTGAGGGCTATTACCAAGAATCTGGTCGCGCAGGACGAGATAGTGAACCTGCGGTTTGTACTTTGTATTATGGTGTGGGGGATATTAAGACTATTGAATATATCATTGCCCAGAAAGTTGATCCTATAACAGGTGAGCCGTTAGAAGAAGAACAGCGGATTGCAAAACAACAACTTCGCCGAGTCATTAATTATTCGGAAGCATTAGAATGTCGGCGGACGGTTCAACTTAGTTACTTCGGTGAGAGCTTTGCAGGTAATTGTGAAACCTGTGATAATTGTCGATTCCCCAAGCCTCTAGAAGAGCGAACTATAGAAGCTCAAAAGTTCATTTCTTGTATTGCCCGATTTGCTCAAAAGGGTCAGAATTATGGCACAAAATATACTATAGATGTATTGCGAGGATCTAAGGAAAAGCGTGTTTTACTAAATCATCATGATCAACTTTCGACCTATGGTATTGGTAAAGATCGATCGCCCGACGAATGGAAAATGATCGCCCGATCGCTCATTCACCAAGGCTTACTTGATGAGGCGACTGATGGCTACTCAGTATTACAATTGAATGATTTGAGTTGGGAAGTATTAAGGGGATCTCGTAAGGTATTGGTGGCGATCGAAACTCAGAAGGAAACCACAACGGTCATTCGTGCGGATACTGACAATGCTCAAGTTGAGGAATTATTAACTAAATTGAAAGCATTACGAAAAGAACTCGCAGATAAACAAGCTGTGCCGCCCTATGTCATTTTTTCTAATGCAACATTGCGGCTAATGGCTCAACAACAACCCGTCACCCGATCACAATTCCTGAGTTTGTCGGGTGTGGGCGATCGGAAAATGTCGCAGTATGGTGAAGCCTTTATGGGTGAGATTACTGCCTTTCGTGAAGATAATGGTCTATCTGTTGCAGGTGCGACTGTCGGTACAATCAAGGTCATTACGCCACTTAAAACTGAAACACGCCATCATGTCACGGCTACTCATTTAGATACCCTCGGATTACATCAACAGGGCTTACGCATTGATGATATTGCTGAGCAACGGGATTTGCGTCGGGGGACAGTAATGAGTCATTTAGAATTGCTGCTGGAGAATGGTTATACTGTGGAACTTGATCGGTTGGTAAGTCGCGATCGGAGTGCGCAAATTTTACAAGCGTTTAATCAAACTAAACTTGATTCATTAACAGCTATTCGAGAAATTGTGGGCGAGACCGTTAGTTTTGACGAAATCCGTTTGGTTCGGGCATGGTGGCGACGGAAGAAATAATTTTGAATTGCGAAACTGATCTATCGTCTACTCTCCGTATGGTGATGCAAGGTTGTTCGATTCCGCCAAATGATTCACCTGTTTCAAAATACAGATTTGCGATCGTTAGAACGTCATCATCTCTGGTAAGTAGGACTTGTTCTAATTCATTGGCCTGCTTTAATACTTCAGGATCAAGAAGTCCAGCCCGATCGTATTACTAGTAGCCTGTCATTGTAAGGGTTAACGATCGCGTTCAGCCACAGTGAAACATCCCTCGATCGTTTGCGCTGACGTTTTCCACTGGTCATCGGATCACCATTTATGATGACACGCCTCAATGTAAGTCAATGCACGATTGATTTCGAGGGTGGATTAACGATCGTAATTTAGCCCGATCGCTGGTTATGGCTGCTTATCTTTATCGTCTAATGCTACGTCCGCACTGAAGCGATCGCCTACCCACCTAAGCTATAATAGCTATCACTAGTACAAGATTTATTTTAATATCAGCCATTACAACGCTACTGCAAAAAGTCGAGTTGGTAAAGTTCATGAGTCCATCGGTAAAACCACTAGAAGAATTGGTGAGAGAATTATCACCCCAGTTAAAGGTTGAAGTACAAGCGTTTGTAGAGTCACTTTTGGTTAAATCTAATCAACCTATAAAATGGAAACTCTGTCAAGACTGGGCAGGAATGCTTAAAGCTGACTATACATCAATTGAATTACAGCATCTTGCAGTTGAATGGAGAAATGGTTAGTGTTTCTCTTAGATACTAATATTTGGCTAGAACGCCTGTTGGGGCAAGAACAAGCAGAAATCGCTGCTGAATTGCTTGATGCGCTTTCGACATCTGATATATGTATGACTGATTTCACGTTACATTCTATCGGAGTGATATGTAACCGACTCAAGCAAAGGGCTGTTTTTGTCAAATTTGTAGATGATGTTTTGATGGATACTGGGGTTGTACTGGTCAGCATTCCTGCTAACAAAATGAAGAGAGTCGTGGAAATAATGGATTGCTTTTGCCTAGACTTTGACGATGCCTACCAATACGTTGCTGCCGAGATAGAAGGCGCAACTATTGTGAGTTTTGACAAAGATTTTGACAAGACTGAGAAAGGACGTTTGACATCAATGCAAGTTCTCGAACTCCAGAAATCGATCTGACTATAGTTGATTATCTTCATCATCTAATGCTACGTCCGCACTAATTTGCTAAGGCGACACTTCGTGAACGACATCGAAACGGGATTCTTTGAACTGACAGATGACCCGATCGTAAATGAATCACAGTCCGATTTATCCGACGAGCCATCTCACCCCCATTCGTAATAGCAAATATTGATCTTGAACCTCATCATTCAAAATCATCAACACCCAAATTCGAGGATAATACCCTTGGTCGATACGAAAAACCACTGCCGCAGAATTCAACTCCCATGTCCCTGCAAACGCTCATCCCCGTCATCATCACCAAAACTCAACGTCCCAGGACTGCGTTTTGACTTCGACAACGCCAAACTCATCGGCCACCCTGAACGCATTGGTCAAGTCATCACCGTCCAAGGCAACGAAACCCTAATTCGTGAACTTATTCGCAACTTCCAAAAACTTGAACAAATCAGCGATGCCAATCAAATCGACTACACCGCCCAAAAACTCCGATCGCGTGAACTATTCCTCAGAGCGATCGGACTCAATCTCAACACCGCAACAGCCCAAAAACTCCAAAATCTAGGACTCAGCACCACCCCAGCCAACGCCATCCTTAAACGCCGAAATACCCAGCCCTTAAGGACTCTTAGCGAAGTACTTTCCCTCGGCGAAATTGATTTTGGCACCTATACTCAAGGGCGTAATCGGCTTATCACCGCCAAATGCTCGCCCTCTGCCGATCTAAATCACTCAATTCAAAACGTCAATCCTAATCACACTCAACCAAACCCTAACCCGATCGCTAGACATACCGTCCTACAGGGGAAAGGGGCAAAAAAAGAGTAATTGTGTAAGCAATTTGAAAAAATACTGTTAATATTCAGCAACTTCAAGTTTGCCTCTGTGATTTGATCAGTAAAATTTGTAGCTTGAGTCATCTTGAGTCATTGTGTGGTGAGGAAACTGCGTGAGAACCGTAAGAAAGGGATCAATTTCATCTAGACAGCCATCTAAACATCCGCCCGAGGGAAAAAGAGCCGCCAGTCGAAGTACTGGAAAATCCGGATCAGGCCGTCCCGTCAAGAGCAGCGCCGCTCCCACTCGTAAAAAGCCCTCACAAAAAGCTGGCAGCAACAGATTTACCTGGCTATTTTTCTGTTTGACAGGAGTTGCCATGCTTTCTGCAACCGCAGGTGCATTACTGGCTGTTTCCTTGTCTAGTACGCCTTTGATGCAGCGTAAGCTTTCGATCGCTGATGCCGCAGTCTTCAACAAAACTGGTATTGCAAGTCAAAACAATCTCAAAATGCCCGGTCTAACCCGGCCCGTAAATATTTTATTACTCGGGACCAAAGTACTAACTACAGATGTCAGCGAAGTCCCTGCCCATCTCAAAAATTTAAAATACCAAGCCCTAATCAATTCATTTGAAGGCTTAACGGACACTATGCTCCTGCTTCGGTTCAACCCCGAAAACAAAAAAGTAAGCGTTCTTTCTATCCCCCGCGACACCCGCACCGCTATCCCCGGACATGGCATCACCAAAATTAACGAAGCCAATTCCTTAGGTGGACCGCCTCTTGCCGCCCGAGCCGCGAGTGAATTGTTGGGTGGGGTTGGGGTCGATCGTTACATTTCCATGAATGTCCAGGGAGTCGAAGCGTTGGTCAATGCCCTTGGCGGAGTTACGGTCAACGTCCCGAAGGATATGAAATATCAGGATGATAGTCAACACCTTTATATCAACCTAAAAGCAGGTCGCCAACACCTTGACGGTACCAAAACCCTCCAATTACTGCGCTTCCGTCAAGATGCCCTCGGTGACATTGGTCGAATTCAGCGCCAACAGATGGTCATGCGCGCTATCATGGAGCAAGCCCTTAACCCCGCCACGATTACCCGATTGCCCAGTATTCTGTCGGTAATTCAGTCCCACATCGACACCAATCTGTCAGTGGAAGAAATCCTTGCCCTCGTTGGCTACGCCGCCCAAACCAACCGATCGAATACTCAGATGCTCATGGTACCGGGAGCATTCAGTCGTCCCGGCGAATTTGATGCGAGCTATTGGCTCCCCAGTCAAAAACGAATTCAAGACCTCATGGCCCGTCATTTTGACTTAGGTGAAGTTGGTGCAGAAGACACTAGCCATCAGTCGGTTCGGATTACGCTGCAAGACAGTACCAAACAACCCGATCGGGTCCAGACTGTTCTCAGAGCTTTGCAAAAGTCAGGCTATAGCAATTCAAGCTTAGGACAACCTTGGACTGAATCTCTCAGTGTCACTCGAATTGTGGCTCAGCAGGGCAATACAAAAAGTGCCGATGCGGTTCGAGAAGCCCTCGGGTTTGGCGAGATTCGCATTGAAACAACAGGGGATCTAGATTCGGATATCACCATTCAATTGGGCAAAGATTCGATACAGCAGAGAACTAAGCCGCAGAAATAGGCATCACTTCTATTGAACAATTTTTAAATCCATAAAAAAACGAGGCTTACTTCTAAACCCCGTTTTTCATTTATACCCCCAGGGGAAGTCGAATCCCCGTCGCCTCCGTGAAAGGGAGGTGTCCTAGGCCACTAGACGATGGGGGCGTAGGAATTGCGTTTTTTGCAACTTGTTCAACATATCAAATTGGCGTAGGATTTGCAACAAAAATCTTAGATTTCTTTCTCCAAAGCCTTCACCTCACAAAAATGGCCGGATCCACCCTATAAAATTAATACGTCTAACTCAACCCAATAATTGAGCCGATCGTGCCATTAAAAAATGATCATTAAAAAAGCGACTCAAGATTTTGCTTGAATCGCTTCTCAATACCCCCAGGGGAAGTCGAATCCCCGTCGCCTCCGTGAAAGGGAGGTGTCCTAGGCCACTAGACGATGGGGGCGTAGGTACTTGACGCAGTAGGTGTCAAACCCGACTAACGCTTGACTTCTAGCAATTTATAGGACTTTCAGAGAACTGTCAATATAAAATCTCATATTTACGCTCAAACCATTCAAAGCGGGATTTGAGGCCGATCGAAGTATCAGCGGACACCCCATAAACTGTCATGCTAAAAGTCCGATCGGGTTAAGAGGTCTTCTACCGTGAGATTATTAAATCACTCTGTCGAATCAGCATGATTTTTGCCTGAATGACTCTATCTAGAGAAACTTGGGTGAAGTCAATGCCTTTAGGTAGATTTTTCGGTTTTGTAGGGCTTTTTTAGGTCTTACTGGTCTTCTGGGTAATCCTGGCTTCGGAGTCTCTCATGGCACAATTAACTTCAAAACACAGTAATTCACCCGAAGACGATTTGCCTAATGAGCAACGTCAATCGGCAACGAGTCCATCAGCAGCAAAGGAATCGCAGGTTTCAAAGGTTTCACCTTGGCTTGTGCCCTTTGTATACGCCGTGGGTCAATATCTAGTGTTGCCGTTCTATTTTCGGCGTGTCGAAGTGATGGGCCAAGAATGGCTACCGAGGTCTGGTCCCGTTATCCTTGCTCCCACACACCGATCGCGTTGGGATGCGTTGATGTTGCCCTTCGCGGCAGGCATTAAGGTCACAGGCCGGAATCTTCGTTTTATGGTCAGTATGGATGAAGTGAAAGGGCTTCAGGGATGGTTTATTCGGCGACTGGGGGGATTTGCTATTGATACTCTGAAGCCGGGAGTCGCCAGCTTGCGTCACAGTATTGAGTTGCTTGAACAGGGCGAGATGATGGTTATCTTCCCAGAGGGTAATATTTTTCGGGACCGATCGGTCCAACCCCTGAAGGCCGGGTTTGCACGACTTGCACTTCAAGCCGATGCGGGAGGACTGACTGAAGGTAAATTGGGGGTTCAGGTGGTGCCCATTAGCTTGACCTACAGTAAACGGTTTGTGCCTTGGCGATCCCGCGTTCAAATTCGCATCGGCAAGCCTTTGGAGGTCCATCACTATTGCACAGGCAAAGCCAAACAGGATGCCAAAGTTCTGACAGAAGACCTGCGTAACTCTTTACAAACGCTGCTCATTGAGTCCTGTGAGGCATTGGATCTGTCCCAGCCATGATGAGATTCCAGAAATTAAAATCGGCCTAAAAACTATCTAAGCCGATCGCTTATAACCTTTACTTGTCTCCTATCAATCTATCGACCAATCCCGACGTACCGGAATCCAGCCGCCTCGACCATGGCCTGATCGATGAAGTTGCGCCCATCAATCAACACAGGTATATTCATGAAGGTGGCCATCTTAGCGTAGTTCAAATTCTCGAACTCTTTCCACTCCGTCACTATCACCAGCGCATCACAACCATCAGCCAGACGCTCAGGGTCGGTTTCGACAATCACATCTGATATGCCGTGACGCATTCCAGATTGGGAAATAATCGGGTCATAGGCTTTGACTTTTGCGCCCAGACGAGCGAGATTTTCAATCAACACCAATGATGGGGCATCGCGCAAGTCGTCAGTATCCGGCTTAAACGTTAGTCCAAGTAGACCGATCGTTTTCCCTTTTAAGATTTTCAGAACCTGTTGCAGCTTCTCGATTGTCACCATTTTCTGGCGTTCGTTGACCGAAATTGCCGCCTTCATCAACTGAGCATCATACCCGTAGTCTTCAGCCGTATGAACCAGCGCAGATACGTCTTTCGGGAAGCAGGAGCCGCCCCAGCCTAGGCCAGCATTCAAAAACTTGTTACCAATCCGGGTATCTAAACCAATGCCCTTCGCGACTTGCGTGACATCTGCCCCAACCCGATCGCAGATGTTCGCGACTTCGTTGATAAAGCTGATTTTCGTCGCCAAAAACGCATTGGCCGCATACTTAATCATTTCCGCTGAACTGAGATCCGTCGTTACGACTGGAACCGTTGCGGCGGATTTATCAACAGCAAACTCACGCGCAACAATAGGCGCATACAAGTCCTGCATCAATCCCTTAGCTTTGGCGCTGTTGCCCCCCAAGACAATCCGATCGGGATTAAACGTATCGTGAACTGCCGACCCTTCCCGTAGAAATTCAGGATTGCTGATCACATCAAATTCAGGTTCCGCATGACGTTCAAGAGTCGCTGTGCCACCTGTTTTTACAGCACCTTCGGCAAGCTTCGATTTTTCAGCAAAGCCATCTAGAACAATCATGCGAACCCAGTCGCCAGAGCCGATCGGCACCGTAGACTTATTCACAATGACTTTGTAACCGCTAGTTGAATGGAGATTTTCACCAATGCCACGGGCGACGGCTTCCACATAGCGCGTATCGCTTTCACCATTAGGCAATGCGGGGGTTCCGACTGCAATAAACAAGATCTGGCCATGGTCCACACCCGCCGCCAAATCCGTCGTGAATTCCAAACGACCCGATTGAATTGCGCCCTGCATTACATCGGATAGACCAGGCTCAAAAATCGGTGATTGGCCCGACTTCATTAAGTTCACTTTTGCTTCATTGTTATCCACACAGATCACATGATGACCAATGTGAGCTAAACAAGCCCCCGTTACCAAGCCAACGTAACCCGTTCCAATAACACAAACTTTCATAGGATTTCCTCTAAATTTATGAAAACATCGTTCATAGCTAAACCGCCCTTGGTTCTCAAATAAGTGACCTGAGGGCAGAGAATTTTGCAATTCTATCGCAGCACAGCGGAAGCAACCACTTCAGATCCGAGGCGTTGACGGAAGTCTGCGATCGTTCGGCTGAGACCTTCTTGAAGGGGCACAGTCGGTTCCCAGTCCAGCAATTGCTGCGCTAGGGTAATGTCTGGCTGACGGCGGCGAGGATCATCCTGCGGCAATGGCTTAAATTTCAAGTCAACACTAGGATTCACCATTTCTTGAATCGTTTTAGCAAGCTGCAAGATGGTGTATTCGCCGGGATTCCCAATGTTAACTGGGCCAACGTAATCGCAGTTCATCAAGCGAATGAAGCCTTCAATTAGATCTGACGCATAGCAGAAGCTACGAGTCTGGGACCCATCTCCGTAGATCGTCAAAGGAATGCCTTTGAGCGCTTGAACAATTAGATTGCTCACAACGCGACCGTCGTTTTCCAACATCCGTGGACCGTAGGTATTGAAAATCCGCACAACGCGAATATCCACCTCGTTTTGACGATGGTAATCAAAGGCCAAGGTCTCGGCGACCCGTTTGCCTTCGTCGTAGCAGCTTCTGATCCCGATCGTATTTACATTACCGCGATAGCTTTCCGGCTGTGGATGCACTTCAGGGTCGCCGTACACTTCAGACGTGGAGGCGAGGAAAAAACGCGCCTTAACTCGCTTCGCTAGACCCAGCATATTCATGGTTCCTAGTACATTGGTCTTGATAGTCTTAACCGGGTTGTACTGGTAATGAACGGGAGATGCAGGGCAGGCAAGGTGATAGATTTGATCGACTTCTAACCGAATGGGTTCAGTTATGTCATGACGAATCAAGTCAAACTTCGGGTTGCCCATCCACTGGAGAACATTTTGTTTGTTTCCAGTATAAAAGTTGTCGAGACAGATCACATCGTGACCCGCAATCATCAGTCGATCGATTAGGTGGGATCCAAGAAATCCAGCACCGCCAGTTACTAAAATTCGCATAGGTTTCAAGATTAGGAAGACAGATTTTGTCAGAGTATTAGGCCTGACATATTGACGATCGCACGGCCTTGTGGGCCGAGATACGACGATCTTAGAGTACCCAAATCTAATTCAGATTGAATCAAACCCTTAGTCTTCAGACTTTAACAAGAAGGAATACGGGAGCGATCTACTATGTGATGGAGATTTATCAAATCTTCATTACCATGCCGCACCCGGTCCCTATTTTCCCATCACTAGCCCTTGTCTTGTCCTAGCCGCAGCACTGCCATGAATGCTTCTTGAGGCACATCCACGGTTCCGATTGACTTCATACGTTTCTTTCCTTTGGCTTGCTTTTGTAATAGTTTTTTCTTCCGGGAAATATCACCGCCGTAGCACTTCGCCAAGACATCTTTCCGCAGGGCCGGGATATGTTCACTAGCAATCACTTTGGAGCCGATCGCCGCTTGAATTGGTATTTTAAACTGGTGACGGGGAATCAGTTCTTTTAGCTTTTCCGTTAACGCACGGCCCACACCATAGGCTTTGTCTCGATGAACAATAGCCGCTAATGGATCTACCGGATCACCATTAATCAATACATCTAACCGCACCAAATTATTGACTCGATACCCCGTAACTTGATATTCCATGCTGGCGTATCCCCGCGATCGGGATTTCATCTGGTCAAAAAAGTCGGTCACAACTTCTGCCAATGGCATGTCATAGATCAGTGTCGTGCGGCCCGGAGTCAAGTATTTCATGTCCTTGAAAATGCCACGACGGTTCTGGCAAAGTTCCATTAAGGTGCCAACGTAGGCTTCTGGGGTGATCATGTCGAGTTGAACGTAGGGTTCTTCGATGTGTTCACGGTACTGGGGATCGGGCAGATGGCTTGGGTTGTCGATGCGTAACATTTCGCCCTTAATCGTTAATACCTGATACACAACTGAAGGCGCAGTAGTGATCAAATCAAGGTCATATTCACGCTCAAGACGTTCTTGTATGATCTCCATATGCAGCAGTCCCAAGAACCCACAACGGAACCCAAACCCCATGGCACTTGAGGTCTCTGGCTCATACTTCAACGCCGCATCATTCAAGCTCAACTTATCCAGCGCATCGCGTAATTCGGGAAACTGGTCCGCATCCGTTGGGAACAGGCCGCAGAAAACCATGGGCGTGGCTTCGACATAGCCAGGGAATGGCTCATCGGCAGGATTATTCGCCAACGTAATGGTGTCACCCACTCGCGCATCCCCCACGGCCTTGATTGACGCGGCCAGATAGCCCACTTCTCCGGCATGAAGACTTTCGACCTTGATTTGGTTGGGTGCGAGGATGCCGACTTCATCAATGACGTATTCTTTTTCGGAGGCCATAAAGCGCACTTTATCCCCCACATTTAAGATCCCGTCCATGATGCGGAAGTAAACAACCACTCCACGATAGGCATCGTAATAACTATCAAACACCAGTGCCCGCAACGGTTTGTCTACAGTGTCAGCGGGAGGCGGAACTTTCTGGACGATGCGCTCTAGGATTTCTGGGATGCCGATGCCTGACTTCGCCGATGCCCGAATTGCATCGCTACAATCGAGACCCACGATTTCTTCAACTTCACCGCTCACCCGATCGGGATCCGCTCCGGGCAAGTCAATCTTGTTCAGAATTGGAATAATTTCTAAGTTGTTTTCCATCGCCAAATAGACATTGGCTAAAGTTTGCGCTTCTACCCCTTGGGATGCATCCACCACCAAGAGCGCTCCTTCACAGGCAGCCAGCGATCGGGACACTTCGTAGGTGAAGTCAACATGTCCCGGCGTGTCAATTAAATTCAAGACATATTTCTGACCGTCTTTGGCCGTGTAGTCCATCCGTGCGGCTTGGAGTTTGATGGTGATTCCCCGCTCACGCTCTAGGTCCATATTATCCAGCACCTGAGCTTTCATATCCCGATCGCCTATTGTTCCAGTGGCTTGTAGGAGCCGATCGGCTAGGGTCGATTTACCGTGGTCAATGTGGGCAATGATGGAAAAATTACGAATGCGGCTGACGGGTACGTCGGTCATGGGGGTTCAATACGCTCTCTATCTGAAGAATTTGCAGAGGTCACCAGTATTGTAATGCCTTCCCGCGATGAGACAATGGATACGTGTTAGATAGTCATCACAAAGAAGCTGTACTGGTCAACGTTTACTTGTAAAAAAAGATTGATAAAAATGTGCATTTTGCGTCCTGAATTGGCAAACTAAGCAAACCCTAACTCGTCTATCCTTGTTGACCCGGAATTTCCCATGATGCCTTCCCTCCCTCCATCTCACGGCGGTCCTGTAAACTCTGAAGCCAATCCCAAATCCAATCCCAAATCCAATATCAAATCCAGTGCCAATTCCCCAACCAGCGACCCGAAAAATCAACCGTCGATGATGGAAAAATACATTTCTTCGGTGACAAATCTATGGTTTAGCCATGGGGTCTCGGGCGAATTTCTATCGTTTTACAGTGATGATGTCGTAGGTCTTAACCAGCAGGTTAATCAAATTGTCGGTCAACGGGAACATGCGCTGTTTCGTCCAGTCAATTTCCCGGCCTATCAGCAAGTCCTCGATCGGATAGTGCAAACTCGGCAAGTAGAGCAATTGGAGTGGCCGTTTTGGTGGAATGGGTCACAGGTGAAGACCCAAGTTATGATGAATCCAATCGTGCTACCGAATGACGAAGTACAGAGTATTTTTGTGCAGGGCCAAGGCCAATTCCAGGCATTGTTGGCCGTTTCCTCGGGGCTAAATGTGGCCGATCGCTATCATCTTCTCTTAGCTCCAATTTCTTGGAACATTCGTCGCACGTTAGACTTGAAGACGATTTGGCAGCAGACGATGGATGGCTTAAGCAAAATATTGATTATCGATCGCTGCTCAATTTATTCTCTAGACGAGCCAGCGGGCAAAGTAACCATTGAGGCTGAATTTTGTAGTGGGGATCAGGAAAGCTGGCAGGGGCGCGATGAAATTTTAGAAGATCAGCCGACTTTACGTGCTGCTCTCAAGCGTCTTCGGCCATCACCTTTACTGGATGAGCCATATCCTGTTATTGAGTTGGATGAGAAAGATGACGATCGGTGTGTGATGACGGATGTCATGGAAATCAATGGCATAACTTACACCCGTATGGTGGTCGCAACGGGCTATCAAGATGAGGTGAATGCCTTAATTGTACTGTGGCGAGTTGGGCGAGGGGACTTGGGTTGGGATGATTCGGAATTAGATTTTCTAGAAGAACTCGCGGACCAAGTGGGTACGGCCATTGCCCATGCTGAATTATTTAATAAATCTGAACAACTCAACAAGACATTAGTTCGCAAACAAGAAGCTCTAGAAGATGCCATCAATCAAGCAGAGGAAGCTTCCCGGCTGAAGAGTGAGTTTCTTGCGAATATGTCCCATGAACTGCGGACGCCATTGAACGGCATGATGGGCTGCCTAAAGTTGATTTTGGATGGGATGATGGATGATCCTGAGGAACAGCAAGAGTATTTGGAGGATTCTTTTAAGTCGGCGGAGCATTTGCTGGATATTATCAATGATGTTTTAGATTTGGCGAAGATTGAGGCGGGTAAGGGACAGATTGATTTAAGTCCGGTGAATTTGGTGGAAGTGTTGGAGAACTTGCAGCGATCCCAGTCAAATTCGGCGAATTCTAGAAATTTGACCTTTGAGATTCAGATGCCGAAGACACGGGATGCGGTGATTTTGTACAGTAATTACAAATGCTTGTATCAGGTACTTTTGAATTTGGTGGGGAATGCAATTAAGTTCACCCATGAAGGCGGACTAACCATTACAACTGAATTTATTCGCCGCAAGGTAACGGTGCAAAATCAGGATTGTCCCGGCATGATGATGGTGCGGGTGGCGGATACGGGGATTGGAGTTTCGTTGGAAAAACAAGATCGGCTGTTCCAATCCTTTAGTCAGATTGATGGTTCTACGACCAGGCGTTATGGGGGGACAGGGTTGGGGTTAGCAATTTCTCAGACGATGGTCATTGCTATGGGCGGCGAAGTTAATTTTTATAGTATGGGCGAAGGATTGGGTTCAACGGTGACGTTTACGATTCCACTATTTCAGGAGCCGATCGTATAGTCGCTAAAATTATGCTGAAATTATTTATATATTAAAAAGCTGTCCAAAACATCTACCATACTAAAATCGATTCTTGCGCGATCGTATTTCCGTGTAGGTTTCCACATCACCTACAGTCCCAAGCCGCGATCGAATCACTTTTGAATCCCATCTCAAAAATGGATTGGTGCGTTTTTCAAATCCCATTTCTGTTGGAATTGTTGGTTGCAATGCCGATCGGAGTTTTTGAACCTCAACCATTCGGGATTGCAATTCTAAGTTGTTGGGATCAATTGTTAAGGCAAAGGTCAAATTATCATAGGTATACTCATGGGCACACCAGATTTTAGTGTTATCGGGGAGCGATCGTAATTTAGTTAAAGACTGCTGCATTTGCTCATGAGTACAATCTTTAACCCGGCCCGAACCTGCTGAAAAAATTACATCCCCACAAAACAAATCAGCGGATTCTGGAAAATAATACGCAATATGACCGTGACGATGGCCTGGAACGGACAATACGTGAGCAATGGATGCGCCAACTGTAACCCGATCGCCATCATTCAAAAACACCGTTTGTCCTGGAATTCGCCCATGATCGATCGCACTACCATAGACTGGAATCCCTGGATACGCCGCCAGCAGTTCGCGATTACCCCCCACATGGTCGCCGTCATAATGGGTATTTAGAATCATCGAAAGTGAAAGATTGCGCGATCGTAAAAAATCTAATACTACGCCCGCATCGCCCGCATCAACAACCGAGACCTGCTCACCATCTACCAAAATAAAAATATAGTTATCCGACAACGCGGGCAAACAGTAAACTTGTAGGGTCGAAGAGGGCATGATTAAAAAAGGGGGATAGTGGGAAATTATTAATCGAAACTGTCGTCGTTTTCTTAGACAAATTAGACTTCTTAGACTTCTTAGACAAATTAAACAACACTGTCGATTATTAAAGCGTAACGCAAAAATGAGTGGTTATTTTTCGAGTGAGGTTTGAGAGTACGACAGATTATTAGGTATATCAAATAGGATTTAAGAAATGGCGCATCTACGACATAAAAACCAAATTCCGATCGCCGACCAGCTTGTAAAAATCAAACTAATCCAAGTCATCTCACCGGAATTCTACCGCCAAATTACCACTAACCTCCTATCCTCAAAATCGCTTCCTCCTGCGACTCGTCAACAAATGATAATTATACTCGACGAGATTAAACTTGGAATCATTAAGATCATTACAGACTATCCAAAGTTGAAATAATTTTAATGATCAAACTCTGAGATTAGACATCCAATATTCAACATCCAATATTCAACATCTAATATTCAACATCTAATATTCAACATCTAATATTCAACATCTAATATTCAACATCTAACATTCAAATTTGATTCATCATGTCTAAGGTTTCTCTTATTGTCAGTGATCTATCCAGTGGCGGCACCGTGCGCGCCTATTTATTGGCATTGGTATTACTGGAAATTGGATACGATGTAGAAGTGGTAGGATTTCAGTCTGGTCCGGCCTTGTATGCAGAACCACCCGAAAAAGTAGTAGTCCGATCGGTTCCCGGTGGAATATTACCAGGGATTTTATTGAGAGTGCCTGAAGTATTACGACTGTTAGATGGCGATTATATCTATGCTGTCAAACCCAAGCCAACAAGTTTCGGCATTGGACTACTGCGTCGTTGGCAAACAAAAAAGCCATTGCTATTAGATATGGATGATTGGGAATTGAGTTGGTGCGGCGGTGATGATTGGAGGTATGAACCCATTAGTATTAAACAGCGCTATCGAGATATTTTTAAACCCAATGGACAACTGCGGGAACTAGGCCATCCATTGTATGTAAAATGGTTGGAAAAATGGGTCGATCGGGTTGATGGGCTGACGGTGGATACAACGTTTTTACAAAAGCGCTTTGGTGGCGTGTATTTGCCCAATGGTAAAGAGACAGGGCTATTTAATCCAGACCTTTATAATCCAGAACAAATCCGATCGCAATTGGGATTGTCTAACTATCGGATATTAATGTTTCCTGGTGCGCCCCGTCCACACAAGGGCGTTGAAGATGTATTAGACGCTCTGGAATTATTGAATCAAGATGATTTACGACTTGTGATCATTGGCGGTAGTCCCTATGATGACTATGACGATCGGTTAAAAGAACGCTATGGTAAATGGATTATTCAATTGCCTCGATCGCCTGTCGAGAAAATGCCTGAACTTGTTGCCGCTGCCCATATTTTAGTGGTGCCCCAGCGCAATACATTAACCGCTATTGCACAGTTTCCGCTTAAGCTCAGCGATGGCATGGCAATGGCAAAACCGATTTTGTCTACTACTGTCGGCGACATTCCCGAAATTCTGCGGGATACTGGTTACTTAGTTGAGCCACAAAACCCGCCGCAAATTGCTAAAATGATTACTGAAATATTTGCAAATTGGGATCTCGCAGAATTCAAAGGGAAACAAGCCCGCGATCGATGTTTGGAATGTTATGGCACAAAAGCAATGTCAAAAATTCTAATTAGTGTATTTGAAACGTTGAGACCACGAGATGATTGATCTTGATAAAGGCACTAGAAGCGTTAGAATAAATCTGTGTCAAAATTCTATGAGGTGGACTTGATGATCGCTATAGACACACGAACCATCACACAAGCCATTCTTAATCAATGGAGTCCTGTATCTTGGGATGAGTTTTTATGCTTAGTCGATGAACCAACCAATAATGGGCTTAAAGGCTATTACTACAATGGAAGGATGCGTCTAGAATCAATGTCTACAGGCTCTGACCATTCTAATGATCATCACATTCTAATTTTTCTAATTTCACTTTTTGCTACATTACAAGGCATTCCCCTTCGCGGTAAAGACGCTTGCTCTTACCGTAAAACCGGGATAAGTGAATTTCAACCAGATGCCTCATACTACCTTGGCGATCGCGTTGATGCTGTACCTCGTGGAGTTCGGGTGATTGATTTAGATTTATACCCATTACCCGATTTAGTCATTGAAATTTCGGATACGTCACTTTCAGATGACCAAGGCCAAAAGCGATTGCAATACGAGGACTTAAAGATCGCAGAATATTGGATTTTAGATGTACAAAATTCCCGTCTCTTAGCATTTGCCATTACAGAAGACCACGGTAGTCGGCAGATTCGGAAATCATTAGTATTACCCAATTTAGATTTAGATTTAATCCAAGAAGCGCTACAACGGAGTCGATCGCAGGACCAATCGACGATCGGCGCATGGTGGATTGCCCAGTTAGCAGCGAAGTCGTAACTGTACTTAATTCAATCTAAAATAAGCAGTAATCTGCTCTATCCCTCAGAACAATGTCTTTCACGAATTCAATTTCCCATCCGCAATCACTCCCAAAAAACCGTACAGAGGCCGCATCAAGTAATCCACCGATGAATGTTTTCGGGGTGCCGTTTACAGGGGACGGGTTTCAGGTGGGCGATCGGATGATTCCAGCCACGATCGCATTAAGACGGGCTTTGAAAGGTAAATTACAATCTGGCCAATGGTTTTATTTTGGAATTGCACCGCAGAATATCAAAATTGAACCAGCACTATCCCATGTATCGGCAACAGTAACGAGTATTGAACTAGTGAATCAAGATAGTCGTTCAATTCAGACTGAGATGTCTATGAAAGGTGGCGTATTTCCACTTATCTTTATTCAGTCAACTCATGAACAATCTCCTACTATCGGAGATGTAATTCCATTAAAATTCGACTTAAAACAAATGATTTTATTTGATCCAGGAACAAACGATCGAATCTTTCCAACTCCTTTAATTGAATGAGAATTAAACTAACTCCCTGCCAATTGGTCGAGCTTCGATCGCACAGCTAATTGAATCAGCTTCCGAAGTAATATCACTCCAGATATTCCCGAAACTACAAAGGCAAAAATCGCACCGCCTTTATAGACAACAGAGACTAATAGTATCGTCCCAATTAATGCCGAAAATCCAGTAATGCATGCATACAATAGCGCCGTCATCGTCAAATTCAGTAACTTAATGGCCCGATCGCCTTCTACAGAGCGAACTTGGATTTGTAAGTCGCCATCTGATAAACGCTCTTCAAATCGAGCGATCGCAACTTCAGTACTATTGGGCTTATTGAATTTATAAGACAAATAACTTTGCGCTTGTTTCGCCAAAAGACCAACTCCCTTTGTCCGATTTTCCGGGGATGTCGCCGCCAAAGTTTTAACAAACGGTTTCGCTGCAACTAACAGATTATACTGCGGGTCGAGATCCCGTGCCACACCATCAAGTGTCGTTAATGCCTTAATAATAAACGTCATCCGAGCAGGCAATCGAAAGGGCTGTTGTTCAAATAGGCTGTACATTTCATTGCGTAAACTTTTGAATGCCTGAATTTCGATCGGTTTTTCAGTAAACCGTTCCAGCAAAAACTTAATGATTCGGCGGACCGGAGTCATATCCGTCATTGATTCAATTAAACCCATGTCCGTCAGTGTTGAAATTACTTGTTCCGTGTCTTTCTTCAACACCGCAAAAAACGTCTGGATCATTTGATCTTGATTAATCGACTGTACTTCAGCCATCATGCCAAAATCATAAAAAATCAACTTCCCATCCTTACTGACGGCCATATTTCCGGGATGCGGATCGGCCTGAAAAAATCCATCTTGCAACAACTGCTTCATATAGGAGCAAATGCCGATATGGTTAATTTCTTTAGGATTTAGACCTGCGGCTTCGAGAGCAACCCGATCGTTTACCTTAATCCCAGGCAAATATTCCATGGTCAAAACTCGCTTGGTGGTAAAGCGTGGGTAGATTCTTGGAACTACAATATAGGGATGATCTGAAAAATTTCGACGGAATCGATCGGCGTTCAAGCCTTCATTTATATAGTCAATTTCTTTGTAGAGAATATCGGTAAATTCAGCATAAATCGCCTCAAAATCTACATAGTGCGAATTTGGTAATACCCGTTTAATAAACATCGTAAGTTGTTTCAACACCGCAAAATCCAAATCAAACAAACGCTGCAATCCTGGACGCTGGATTTTAACGCAGACTTCTTCGCCCGTATGCAACCTGGCACGATGAACTTGTCCAAGACTGGCCGCTGCGATCGGAATTAAGTCAAACTCTTTATAAAGACTCGAAAGTGACGTATCAAACTCAGCTTCAATAATGGCGATCGCTTGTTCAACCGGAAACTCTGGCACCTGATCTTGCAATCGGCTCAAGGCTTTGACATATTCCAACGGCAACAAATCTGCCCGAGTAGATAGAGCTTGCCCGATTTTAATAAACGTCGGACCTAATTCTAAAAGAGTCGCAACCAGCCAGTCTGCCCGCTGATGTCGAGACTGGGGCGATCGATGAATGCCTTGACTATCTAGCCATAAATACCAACTTAATTTGGCCGCAGAAACAGACACGTCAACTCTTCTCGCAATAGGAGAATAGCCTGGACGCTGCCATCGGAGTAGTGGTGGAGATGCATTAGCTAACATAAGTTGTAGATTAGTGTATTCAGTCTTCCCGGAGTTGAGAGCGGACAATCAGCGAATCTACCCAAATTATTGTATGTTGCGATGGAACATTCTCAGACCCGATTTAAGAATTGGTTTTAGACGGCGTTTTTAAGCGCGGTTATAAACAGAATTACAAGGTCAGCGCTATCTTTTTGTCATATCTGGAAACATCGGCAGCAAGACCGTAAAAGTTGTCATGTAGGATGGAGCATCGTCATCATTTTGTTTTTCAGCAACGATCGTACTTTCAGCCGTAATCGTTCCGCTCAAATGTTGCACAAGACTCTTGACCAAAGCTAGCCCTAGCCCTGTCCCCGGCACTACACTATCTGTGATGCCCTGACCGCGCCGAAACTTTTCAAAAATGTAGGGCATTTCTGCCGCCGTGATGCCTGCACCAAGATTACTAACGCTAATCTCAAGCTGTTTACCAATCTTTTTTAAGGTCATGGTGATATTGGTATTTGCATCGCCATATTTTCCAGCATTAGTCAAAAGTTCCAGCAACACCCGATTTAAACTGCCGACATCCGTCGATACACTAATCCCCGGCACCGTCTTAATATCTAACGACAGCCCTTTTCTAGTCCATCGTTGCTTAAAGTTAAGTTTGAGTTCCTGGGTGAGATGGGGGATATCTACAACTTGAACCTGCATCTCAATTTGTTTGGTCTCTAGCTCTTGTAAGGCCAAAAGATCATTGATCAAACTCGTTTCCTGCGCACATTGCTGCTCCAAGATATTAAGATATTGCGATCGTCGTTCTGGGGAGAGCGTCGCTTCTTGAAGCATCCGAATCGCCAGCATCATACTCGTCAACGGGGTCCGCAATTCATGGCTCAACGTACTCAAAAACTCATCCATCCGCTTATTCATTACCCGCAGACGTTCAATCTGTTTTCGGTTCAATTCATAAAGTTTGCCTTGCAGATCGACACTATGTTGGAGTTGAGCGGTCCTATCTTCCACAATAGATTCAACTTGACGCAGAGTTTCGGTTTGAATAATCGCTGAGCTGATCTGTCCAGCAATCAATTCGATTAAATCAATTTCAGCCGCTGTCCATTGACGAGACTGGTCGTGTTGAAGGACTAAAAACCCAATAGGTTTGCCTTTATTCTCTAAAGGTAACATTAGCAATGTAGGATGAGTTTGGGGATTCAGCAGGTCTACAACAACGGCTGGAGACTCCAAAATCGTTTCAAAATCATTTAATGTGGACACATTCAACAAGTCAGGAAACCCCCTCATAGCGACTTGTGTGACCTGACATTCACTAATCCAATATGAATAAGGTGGCAGAGCGGGTTCTGTAGAGGTGAGGATGGGCCAAACTGACTCAACAAGGACGCGGGTTTTAGGCAACTGATCGGTTGCTCTCAGTACTTGGCGTGGATCCCAAAAGCGCAGCCGTAAAATCATGGCCTGCGAAACCCCAAACAAATCAGCCATCCCCTGAAGAGCAGTTTGATAGATCACAGATAGATCTGAAGACTTGCGAATTTCATTGGTCAATGCCTTAGTTAAGACTTGTCCTGCAACTTGACGATCGTACTGTGCTTTCCAATAAGCAGCATCGTGTCGCTCTGGAATAGCAGAGAAGGTCGCTTCTAAAATGGGGTCACAGTTACCCATAATCATGGAGGATGAGTCCGAGGAGGTTAACAAATTATTCGTTGAGTGTCAATATACGAGATCTGAATCTGAAACCTAAAACGTTATCCAGCGCATATCCAGAGACTAATTCACCTCATCTTGCATCAGTGAATTTAAACATGATTTACTAGATTACCGTTTGTTTAGGGAGAGTGTATCCGTATTTTCCCTACGATTCGTAAGATTGATAGATATCGGTATGGATGACTGCGGCTAAACTATTACGATCGGGGTCGTCTATAGTACACTTGAACGTTACCTGCAATAGGAATGTCCTACCGTGGCCTCATCATCATCTTCATTTTCGTCCTATGTTGTGGGCACCGTTAAGGGTCCGGGTGAGACAGGTAACCAGTATGTGTTTATTACCTCGGATACGCGGCATGTGAAGATTGGGGAGTATGTGTATTATGAATTATCTCCAGATGCCGATGAAGTGGCAGCGGGACAGCCCGATCGTCCCCTCTCGATTCTAGGCAAGATTTCCGATCGGTCCTTGATTGAGCATTTACCCGATCGCATTTTTGCTGATACTGAAATTAGTCCGCAAACGATCGCGGCGTTGGTTGGATTCACGGACCTAAATCCCGAAATTTACGAAGTTACGGTTGATGTGATTGGCCACTTTGAGAAAGGACTTGGGTTCATGAATCCCCGTCGTAGTCCCAATCCAGGGGCGAAGGTGATTTTGG
Organism: Synechococcales cyanobacterium 340R_concoct_173_sub; assembly: GCA_025354065.1. Next base: position 21,335 of record JANXNM010000005.1, read on the forward strand.
CCAGTGATGAGATGCTGAAGGGGATTCTAAGCAAAAAAAAGGTGGGGGAACCGGGTTCGGCCCATATTGGTTCTATTTTGTTGCGGGGTGCGAATGCGGTGCCAGTGGCAATAGATGTGAAAGAACTAGTCAGCACCCACATGGCGATTTTGGCGGGAACAGGCTCAGGGAAATCCTATACGGCAGGCGTACTAATTGAAGAACTGATGTCTCCGCAAAATCGAGCAGCTGTCTTAATTTTTGATCCCCATGGTGAATATGGCACGCTTCAGGAAATGCAGACGAACGATCGATTTTTTGATCCCAGCGATGGATACCAACCCAAGGTCAAGATGATGACCCCGGAGCATATTCGGATTCGGTTGTCGTCGCTAGATTATTACGATTTACTGATGCTGTTGCCAGGAATGAGTGAGCGGCAGCAGGCCATCCTGAATAAGGCATTTCGGATTTTGCATCGTCATCGTAAAGGCGAGGCGAGATGGAGTGTGCAAGATTTGATTGCGGCAGTGCGGGAAGCGGATACTCAGGTGGATGATGAGGGGAATGAGAAAATGGGGTCGTCGGTTCAGGCGTTGGAATGGAAGCTAGAAGGGCTAGAACGATCGCAATATTTTCACACCTTTGAGCATACGGTCGCGCCTAGGGACTTGTTTCAGCCCGGTCAGGTGACAGTGTTGCAGATGAATGAAATTTCCCAGGAAGAACAGCAAGTGATCTGTGCGGCAGTGCTGCGGCAGACGAACCAAGCGCGAATGAACACGGCCCGTGAAAAAATTCAGCCGGGAGATGAGAGTTACTTGCCCTATCCGGTTTTTATGTTGATTGAAGAGGCCCATCGGTTTGCCCCAGCTCATGAACCGTCGCGCTGTAAGCAAATTTTGCGGACCATTCTGAGTGAGGGTCGGAAATTTGGGATGGGTGTGGGATTAATTACACAGCGTCCAGGGAAAATTGATGCCGATGTGTTGTCTCAGTGTATGAGTCAGTTCATTATGCGAATTATTAATCCGGTGGACCAAGATAGCTTGAAGTATGGCGTTGAAGCCGCAGGGCGAGATTTGCTGAAAGAGTTACCTGCGCTAACTAAAGGACAGGTGATTGTGTCAGGGGCTTGTGTGAATACGCCGATTTTGTGCAAGGTCCGATCGCGCTGGACGAAACATGGCGGCGAAACAATGGATGCTCCTAGTGAGTGGCTCAAATATTTTCAAACCCATCGTCAAGTCAGTCGTGCGATCGAGCAAGCTCCAGTCTCAATTCCCAATAGCCGATCGTCTTCGGAACCCCGCAAAAAAGGGCGAAGTGTGGACTAAGGGGTCGCAGGTTTGTGACCTTATTTAGCTTTGGTTAACGCCGCCGTTTGGTTATTTTTATAACGAGTAGTACGGTCTTGGGCGATCGTGTAGTTTTTGTCGCTTGGGGGCACTTGGGCCATTAGCTCTGATGCTTTACCCCATTTATCTGCGATCGTTTGCCAATCTGCGGATGTTTGGGCTTTACTGCCTAATGCGGCACTTTCTTCTGCTAGACGAACAGCCGTCGAGAAGGCTTCTGGACTATCCGTTAGCTTTGCTTCTGGCGGTTTTGCCTCTGGTGGTTTTGGTTCTGGTGGTTTTGCTAGATTGCTAGTTGTCGATGTTGTTTCACTGGGTTTATTCATCAGGCTAAAAATGCCCCAGCCCAGCACAAGTAATGCCGTCGTTGCCCCAATTCCGCCGATAATTCCACGCCAGAATTGTTTTTTTTCCCGTTGTTGACGAGCGGACGGGCCACCAATTTGATCCGATCGGTTAGACATAGAATCTTGAATGTCTTCCATCATGGTCTTGAGAAAATTAGGCCGCACTAAATTAACTTCTTTGTACCAAAGGAGCTTTTTTGGCTCTCGGTTAACTTCATCCAGCCATAAAAGTTGTTGCTCACGGACAATACGGCTATTGATATTGACTCGGCGTACTCCGCGAGGGGCTAGTAATTCTAGAATTTCTTTAATCCGATCGGGCAGCGTTTCTTGATTAAGTTGAGTAGGGGTGTCGGCTTCACATAGAAGCTGTAGTAGTCCATCGTCGTAGACCGCCCGCGTCCGCACTCCCAAATCAGAGAGTTCCTGGTTTAGAACTTGGATAATCGCAGCGACGCTTCCTTGATGGGCTTGCTTACGAATATCATTGGCGGGATTAGTGACGGTAGACATGATGGCTTAAAACAAGAGTCCGAAATATATCACTCATCTAAGCACAACTTTTTAAATCCAATAGCATTGAATCATTAAAGTTTTGATTTAGGATTTTCATCCCTAGTCGTCCATCAAGTGACGATAATCGTTAAACCGTCGAATTTGCCAAAGATCTGTGTTCAGCCGATTCTCATTTTGTAGATGCCACCTATCGCGATCGATCCAAAATTCAAACATGGCCGTATTGTGAGACGAAATTCGCCACGATCGATCCATGCCCAAAAGCTCCGCAATCAGATGGGGTAGGAAACCGCTATGGCTGACGATCCATAATTTATCGTTATTTTTGTGGCGGTTAAGAATTTTGCAAATAAATCGGTGGGCACGATCGCGAATCTCCATCAACGACTCAGCTTCCGGCACCTGGATCCATTCAGGCGTTGATTCAAGCTTGGCACAGAGTTCAGGATAACGGGCCTTGGCTTCAACCCAGGTTAGGCCTTGAAAAATACCATTGTGAAATTCGCGTAGGTCATCCATGTAAGCAATGATGATTGGCTCCGGGTCTTCCGCAACGCTGATGCTATTGGTCCAATCTCGGACAAAGGCGGGCGATCGGTCTTGAAATGGAGCCAAAGCGATTTTGGTGGTTTGCAGCGTGCGTCGGAGAGGACTGCTGTAGATGTGGGAGGGTGTCCAACCTTCGCGCAGAAGGATCTGCCCAAGCTTTTCCGCCTGTTGCTGACCTTTTTCCGTTAAGGGATATTCACCTTGACCTTGCATCCGTTTTTCAATATTGCCTGTGGACTCAGCATGACGAATGAAAAGCAGTTTAAGAAATTGCATAACCGAGTACCGAAACGGCGGGGGGAAGGTCTATTTTCTTGAGATCTCTTAAGATCTATCTACTCTTAAGATCTATCTATATGTCTTTAGAATCTTTAGAAACGAGTTATCAGATACAAATCAGTCGTCGATCGGTTTACAATACTCATAGCTAAAGAGAAGCACTGAAATAGATCAAGCGTAAATTTTTATGATGACCATTTTAAAGTCTACAACTCGACACATTCATATTTTTACCGCAGAAATTCAGGATAGTGAACTGATTCCGAGTGAAACTGTGTTGACTATGGATGTCGATCCGGACAATGAGTTTGTTTGGTCCACAGATGCTTTGCAAAAGGTATATCAGAAATTTGATGAGCTGGTCGAGTCCTACAGCGGCGCAGATCTAACGGACTACAACCTTCGTCGCATTGGTTCAGACCTAGAACATTTTGTTCGATCGATGTTACAAGCTGGAGAAATCTCTTATAACTTGAATGTCCGAGCGCTAAATTACAGCATGGGCCTACCTCGCGTCATAGATCAGCCAGCCTAAGCCATTTGGCTGAAACCGATCGTGGGTTCTAAGGGAATTGTAAAGGCAACGCTATTGTCCCATTCTTAACCTATAGCCCTATGCCTCCAGAATTGCAGCGTTCCGCCGTTACTCCACCACCACCACCCCGTGTGCCGATCGCGCCTCCCCCTCCTATGCGCGGTGTAGCTGTGATGTCTGCATTAATAGCTCCAGATGAGACTGAAGCCACGGCATTTTTTGCGCCAGACCCATCTCCTATGATGGCTTCGAGAGGCGGCGATACGACTTATCTCCAGCCAATGCCAAATTTTTCGATGCAGGAGGAGACGCGAGTTTCGCCATCGAATATGACTGAGCCACTACCCATGCCGCCGTCTACACCGATTTCGCTAACACGAGAAACTCGTGCAGCCTCTCCGTTTTCCGCCACAGGCCGATCGGGTCCGTCCCAAGGTTCACCAACTTTGGCTCAAATTGTCCGCCGAGCTTTTGATGAAGGATTTTCGGATTTACACTTAGGCGTGGGCGAAGTTCCGAGATTCCGCGATCGCGGTGAAATGTTGATGACCGAGTATCCGGTTACCGATCGGGATACTTTTTATAGTTGGATTCGCGAAGTTTTAAGCGATGAAGATGTGGAAAAGTTTGAGCGGAAACTGGACTTCGACGGCGCAACGCAATATGACTTCGCTCGGGTACGGATCAATATTTTTGATAGTTTGCATGGTCCGGGAATGGTGATGCGGTTGATTCCGTTGAAAATTCTCACCATGGAGCAACTCAATTTGCCACCTGTGTTTAGAGATGTTTGCCATTATCACAAGGGGTTAATTCTGGTGACTGGGCCGACGGGTTCGGGTAAATCCACGACTATGGCCGCGATGGTAGATTACATGAACAAAGAGATGCCGAAGCATATTATTACCATTGAGGATCCGATCGAGTTTGTTCACAAAAGCCAAAAGTCACTGATCAAACACCGCGAAGTTGGCATTAATACGCTGAAGTTTGACAATGCCCTGAAGGCCGCACTGCGGGAAGATCCTGACTGCATTCTCGTGGGGGAAATGCGAGATAAAGAAACCGTCAGTACCGCACTCAAAGCGGCCCAAACCGGACACTTGGTCATGGGAACT
>JANXNM010000007.1 GCA_025354065.1 Synechococcales cyanobacterium 340R_concoct_173_sub
CTACCAAAGTCAGTATTAGCACTTTTAGATTAAGAATAGTCCTGCATATTTTCTACGCTTTCAAATACAAATCACACCAGCGCACCATTTCCCAGAGTGCATGACCCACTGCTTCCCGCGATCGGTAGCCATGGTCTTCTAGTGGCAAAGAAACATAGCGAACCTGTGCTCCCAGTCCTTTTAATGCCTCAAACAGTCGCTCAGTTTGAACTGGATAGGTTCCAGGATTACTATCGCCTGCGCCATGAATGAGTAATAATGGGGATTTAATTTTCGCAGAATGGGTGAAGGGTGACATATGAATATAAGTTTCCGTTGCTTCCCAAAAATCCCGCTGTTCGCCTTGAAAGCCAAAGGGCGTAAGGGTTCGGTTATAGGCTCCGCTGCGGGCAATGCCGAGTTTGAATAAATCTGTATGGGCCAAAAGATTTGCTGTGGTAAATGCTCCGTAGGAATGACCACCAATGCCAATTCGATCGCGAGATGCAATACCCCGATTCACCACATAATCAATCGCTGAATTCGCGCTAGAAATCAATTGTTCAACATAAGAATCATTGGGTTCGGCATCGCCTTCGCCCACGATCGGCATACTAGGATTATCCAAAACCGCATAGCCCTGCGTGAGTAAAAACAATACTGAAGTAAAGTGTGGACGGCTAAAACTATGATGAGAACTCGTAATTTGTCCAGCTAGCTTTGCATCTTTGAATTCTTCAGGATAGACCCAAAAAATAATCGGCAATGGTCCATCCCGATCGGCGACATACCCGAATGGTAGATACAACTGGGCTGAAAGATTTACTCCATCCGATCGTTCATAGGTAACAAGTTCTTTTTGAATGCCAGAAAATTGTGGAGCAGGATCGCCGTAATGAGTAATCTGCGTTAAAGTTTGGTCATTGAACCAGAAGTAATTGCTTGGTTCTGTTTTGGATTGACGACTCAAAATTAGTTGAGAAGCATCTGGCGTTAGAATTCTTGCAATCCCTGAATAGTAAGGATCTTGGCATTCCCAAATCCGACGTACTTTTTGATTTTCGGCTAAATCTTGACTATCTCGAATATCTAGAAACGGATGAACACCAGTATCAGATGCGCCTTTTCCAGCATAGTAAATGCCGCTATTATCAAGCGTGAAATGTAATAGTTGCCAATGATAGGGACCAGGAGTTAGGCAAGGACCGCCTGGATCATTATAATGATCTTCAAGACTACGATCGAAAATCAATTTGGGCTTATTAGTCGGCTCACTCGGATTGATTTGCCATACTAATTTACGCCGATCGTCATACCAACGTTCGGTCACAAGTGCGAGATTTTCATTTCCCCAACGCACCTGACGGAACCGGAATTCAGATTCCCAAAGTTTTGTCGGTTCAGTATTAAAGGGAGCCGCTAAACAGGAAAGCCGATCGCGCAAAGTAGCGGGTTCTTTCGGATCGCCATTATCTAGGGCTTCAACCCAATACAAGGTGGCAGGCTGATCTCCTCGCCAGGAAATATTGCGTCGTCCAACCCGTACAGCATCAAATTTTGTTGAAAGCCGATCGATTAAGGGAACTTCTGCAACCGTATAAACGGGATCTCCAGCTATGGTAATCACTTGAATCAATCGCGGAAAATATCCAGAAGGCAATTGATAGGAATAGGGTTTTTGAACCGTAGTGAGCAGAATATATTGATTATCGGGTGAGGGAATGGCTTCGTCAATGATTTCTGCATTCCAAATACATTGGCGCATTCCTAATCTAGAATCATCTAATTCAATAATTTCTAAGACCGATCGGGTATAGTAATCAAACAGATTTTCGTCGTGAGAATTCTTGAGAAGATGAGTATAGGTTCGGCTTGGGGTCTTGGTTCCAAGGTTTTCTTGAACGATCGGTCCGATCGGAATATGGGGGGCGATCGGGACTGAACCTTGGGTTTCATCAATCACTTTGCAAAGCAGACGTTTCTCATCAATCCAGCGATAAGGGGTTCCGTAGGCAGCATTTAAAATAGGAGCAGTAACTTGTCTCGCCTGTTTAGTTTCAGCATTCAAAACCCATAGTTCTAATCCATTAGCTTTAATCCAAGTAAAAGCCAAAAGATTTCCAGAATCAGACCATTTAAAAGCAGTTAATTTCGCATCATCTGGCAAGTCTATGATGGTTCCATTTTCTGTACCATTCAGCAATTCTCTAACCGAAATTTTGGTATAAGGATTACTGCGGGCACTAGTTCGGGTTTTAGGATTAATCCGAAAGCCAGCAATACCCAGTTCAGGTTCTGCTAAGGCCTCGATCGGAACCAGTTCAGTTCTCCAAAATTCCACCAGCCAGCGGTGATTTGGAGAGATAGAAACGGCTGGAGATCCAGGATTGTCGAGAATTTCAGCGATCGGGCTGGGCGGATTTTGCCAAGTGGTCGGGTTGGAGATAACGGGGGGGCGATTGGAAGCCATCGGGTGATGCTGCATAGAAAAAGGGTGCGCTAGAAGAATGTCTTATCTAGCGTAACGCAGATTAATTCTAAATTTAGAATTTCCTATTGCATCCGATCGATTGTCCGATATTGAATCGCTTCTGCCACATGGGGAATACCAATTTCAGCATCACCATTTAAATCTGCGATCGTGCGAGATACTTTTAAAATTCGATCGCTTCCCCGCATCGATAAACCTAACTTTTTAATTGCATTTTCCAACAATGTTCGCGTGCCATCATTAAGCTTGCACCATTCGCGCATATGTTTACTTTGCATTTCAGCATTACAACGCAGATTTGTATCTTTAAATCGGTGTTGCGATCGGCTTCTAGCGCCCTGAACACGAGCATATACAGCACTAGACTCTTCACCAATAGTTTCTTGAACAATCTCTTCCGGTTTCAATCGATTAACCCGCACTTGTAAATCAATCCGATCCATTAAGGGACCCGATAACTTTGCCCAATACTTTTCACGGACGATCGGAGAACAAGTACAAGCCTGAATTGGATCGCCGTAATAACCACAGGGACAGGGATTAGTACTGGCGACCAAGGTGAATTGGGCGGGAAACGATACTGATTGTCGAGTCCGTGAAATGGTGACGTGACCATCTTCCAAGGGTTGTCGAAGGAATTCCAAAACATCACGTTTGAATTCAGTCAATTCATCTAAAAACAAAATTCCACGGTGCGACAATGAAATCTCACCGGGACGGGGAAAGCTACCGCCACCGACTAAGGCCGGACCGGACGCAGAATGGTGTGGACTGCGAAATGGTCGAGTGGCGACGATCGAACCCTTATTTTTCAACAACCCTGCCACTGAATGAATCTGCGTTACTTCTAATGCCTCTTCAAAACTCATCTCCGGCATAATCGACGGCAATCGTCTCGCCAACATTGTCTTCCCACTTCCCGGCGGTCCTACAAAAATCAAATTATGCCCACCCGCCGCCGAAATCTCTAATGCTCGCCTTGCGTGTGCTTGCCCTTTCACATCTCGCAAATCAAACTCAATATGTCGTCCCTGCGTCAGTTCCGCCATCCCATCCACTTCGGCTGGAAGCACTGATTCTGGAGCATTCAAAAACGCCGCTACTTCCGATAAATGTTTGAATCCATATACATTCACTCCCTTCACCACCGCTGCCTCACGCACATTGTCAGCGGGAATTACTAGATTTTTAATCCCCAATGATTCAGCCGCCGCCGCGATCGCCAACACCCCCGCCACAGCCCGCAACGTTCCATCAAGCGACAATTCACCCAAAAACAAAGTATCGTCTAACCCTTCGATCGGAATCTGTTCGGATGATGCCAACACTCCAACCGCGATCGGCAAATCATAAATCGGACCTTCTTTTCGCAAATCTGCCGGAGTCAAATTAATAATGATCCGCCGCATTGGAAAACTAAAACCAGAATTTTTAATCGCCGTTTTAACTCTTTCCCGACTTTCTTGAACTGCTGTATCGGGTAATCCGACAACGATCGTCGCTGGCATCCCATTAGAAACATCTACCTCCACCCCAACCTTAACCGCATCAATACCAATGAGCGAGGCACTCCAAATTCGAGATAGCATGGACAAAATCCTGATTGTTATAGAGTTTGAGTTGATTTAAGATGCCCGAAATCCGTTTCCCAATAACTCCCCTAAAATAGAGAGGCCCGTTTCAATATTCACAATTCAACATTCTAAATTCTATGACTCTCCCCGATATCAGCGCCGCAGCCAACCCAACCCTTTTTGGCAAAATCCTCCGCAAAGAAATCCCCGCTAACATCGTCTACGAAGACGAATTCTGCCTCGCCTTCCGCGACATCACGCCGCAAGCGCCCACTCACATCCTGATCATCCCCAAAAAACACATCCCAAAACTAGCAGATGCAACCCCCGAAGACCACGCGATCCTTGGCCATTTACTGATTAAAACCAAAGAAATTGCGGCCAGTGAAGGACTCACCAAGGGTTATCGCACCGTGATCAACACAGGCGAAGACGGCGGGCAAACCGTGTATCATCTACACATTCATCTGCTGGGTGGACGATCGCTCTCCTGGCCCCCCGGCTAAATTTGTGTTCTGCTTTAGTCCTGTGGTTTTGTTCTCTGGATTTTGTTCTCTGGATTTAGTCATGTATACTCGCCCCCTTGCCCGCCTCATCGAACATTTCCAGCATCTACCAGGCGTTGGTCCCAAAACTGCCCAAAGGCTTGCATTACACATTCTCAAGCGCCCTGAAGCCGAGGTGGCAGCACTCGCTCAAGCGCTAATTGATGCTAAAAAACAAGTCGGAACTTGCTCCGTCTGCGGTCATCTGTCCGCCGATCCATTGTGCGATATTTGCAGTTCTCCAAAGCGGGATAATGGGATTATTTGTGTCGTGAGTGATTCGCGGGATCTGATTGCATTGGAAAAAACACGAGAATATAAGGGCAAATATCATGTGTTGGGTGGGTTGATTTCACCGATCGATGGCATTGGGCCTGAACAATTAAACATTAAGGCATTAGTCCAGCGGGTTAGTAAACAAGAAG
>JANXNM010000011.1 GCA_025354065.1 Synechococcales cyanobacterium 340R_concoct_173_sub
AAGGCTGAGGCGATCGCGGCTGAATGGGGATTAAAAACCGCTCAGGAAGCTGTGGAGGCTGTGTTTCGTAAGTATGCTGATGAGTATATGTATGGGAGGCTGGGCGGTGTTGGAGTGGGGAAAGGGGTCGTGGTGGAGCGAGATAAGCCGAGTGAGTTGCAGTGTGAGGCAATGAATGAGTTGGATGGATTGTTAGGATGTTAAGGAGTTGTTCAATTTAAATGATTGGACTTAAATGATTGGACAATGTTTGAATTAATTCTAATATTCAACCCAAGCTTTAATCTTGGCTTGAGTTAGTTCGGACGAAACTGGAATCCGATCGTCTGTTTCAATCAAATTATTTAAATTAGCCAAGTTCTTTAAATCAGCCAAACTGTTCAATGTCGGCATCAGCGTCTCTAGCGCCTGCCAAACGGCTTCACGGACCAACTCTTCTGGTTCACGAGAGACCATGAGCTGAAAATATTCTAGGATTTCTTTTTGCTGAATTAAGGGTGCGGACTGTGCCGTTTTAGTCAATTGTCGTACTGCCAACAAGCGTTGAATCGGATCCTCATGGGATAGCGTTTCGACCCAATGGCACACCTCTGTGGTCTCAACTGTTGGAGCCTGATCCCAAACCCGTCGCAGCGCCAACCCCAACACCCCAAAGGTCATCAATCCCTGAAGCAAAATGCCTGTTGCCAACCAATGGGCATCGGTCTCCGTCCAAGCTGAAATGGCCAAATAGCTCAGAAATGCCGCACTTCCGCCCCCGATCGTACTCCACAAAAATGGACGATTTAGACCCTCAAGTTTCGCCTGAACCTGCTCCCTAACGGTTGGAAGTTTTTCCCGTCGCCACTCCGCATCTTGTAACAAATACATCAACACCATAGTCCCCATGCCCGCGCCTGTCGAGAAGACTAATTTGGCATTCCAGAGCAATAGCAGAACACTGCCTACACTGGCCAACCCAGCTCCCGATCGGCCTGTGATGAGGGCTTTTTTAAGCTGTTGACGGCTGTCTGGCGACGACAAAAAAACGGCTGATTCACGAAACCATCGCAACAGACGAGAGTTGGGACTGCGTTTTCGGGCGAGAAGTGCAGGATAGTTTTTGAGCGATCGGGTCTCATCGATTCCCATGGAAAGCTCCGCTCAACAAAAGATGATTCTTGATTTTATATGAATTTTATAAATCCTGTCCTCCATATTTAAATAATTAAGCCAAATAATTAAGCCAAATAATTAAGCACTTAAATAATTAATAGGACTTAAAAAAGCAACTCTAAAAATTCGGCTTCCGATAAAATCGCTACATTCAACGATCGAGCCTTTTCCAGCTTTGATCCCGCGTCTTCACCCACCACCAAAAAGTCGGTTTTCTTACTGACCGAATCCGTCACTTTGCCCCCGGCTTTGCGAATCATATCTTTTACTTCATCACGTTTTAAGGTGGGTAACGTTCCCGTGACAACGAAGGTTTTTCCCGTGATGGCGGTGACGACGGCGATTTCTTGAGGTTTATCTTCTCCAACCAGTTGTAAACCTGACGATCGGAGCCGATCGATAAGTAATCGGTTGCTTTCAATTTGGAACCACTGCACCACACTACGAGCAATCTCATCGCCAATGCTAAATATGGCCGAAATCTCTTCGGGTTGGGCATTTTTCAGTAATTCAACCGTGGGAAATGCCTCACTTAACGTCACCGCATTCGATGAACCAACTAGCCGAATTCCCAGACCATACAACACCCGAGACCAAGGTTGCGTGACCGAAGCCGCGATCGCCGCCACCACTTTTTCCGCAGATTTTTGGCCCGTGCGATCGAGTTGCATAAGCTGTTCAGCGGTCAGATCATATAAATCGGCGGTGGAATGCACCAACCCCGACTCTAAAAGCTGGGCAATTAATTTCTCCCCAACGCTATTAATATCCAACGCTCCACGACTCACCCAATGCGTCAACGATCCGCGCACGATGGCCGGACAAGACGAGTTTAAACAGCGCGTCACGGCTTCGCCCTCAGGACGTACCACGATAGCGTGACAGGCTGGGCATTCGGTCGGCAGCTTACATTGAATCGCCCCCGCTTGCCGGAGTTCTGACAAAACCATGACGACTTCAGGGATAATTTCGCCCGCTTTTCGGACAATTACAGTGTCGCCTAGGTGCAGATCGAGTTCCAGCAACCGATCGGCATTATGCAACGTCGCCCGCGAAACAGTCGTCCCCGCAAGTTCCACCGGGCGCAGTTCAGCCACAGGAGTAATCGCTCCCGTGCGTCCGACTTGGAAGGTGATGGATTCGAGAATTGTGGGCGCTTCTTCAGCAGGATATTTGTAGGCGATCGCCCAGCGGGGAAATTTTTGGGTAAATCCTAATTTTTCCTGCAAGCTAAATTCATTCACCTTAATTACCACGCCATCCGTCATGTAGGGCAAGTCCTGACGATCGGTATTCCATTTTTCACAATAGTGCTGAACTGCTTGTAAATCGGCGCAATTTTCTCGATTTGGATTTACCCGAAAACCAGCGTTCTGAAGCCATTCGAGAGCAGTTAATTGCGAGTAAACTTCAGGCAAATCGCTCCCTGGAAAATATACGGTGTAAGCAAAAAAGTCGAGTTGCCGATCGGAAACTTTCCGAGAGTCCAGTTGTCGCAACGTCCCGGCTGCTGCATTGCGTGGATTTTTAAACGGCTCTTCCCCGATCGCCTCGCGTTGGGCATTCAGACGGAAAAAAACGTGATTCGGCAAAAATGCTTCACCCCGGACTTCGACCACAGGCGGGGGATTATCCAGATTTAACCGCAACGGAATGGTCCGAATAGTGCGCACATTCGACGTAATATCTTCCCCCGTTGTCCCGTCGCCCCGCGTCGCCCCCCGCACCAACAGACCATTTTCATAGGTCAGCGCCATCGCATTACCATCAATTTTCAACTCACAAATATAGGTCGCCGTACCATCTTCGACTCGCTGCCAACGCTCTTGCCATTTGTCCAGATCGGCATTATTAAAAGCATTTTCGAGGCTATAAAGCGCGATCGCATGTTTGACCGAACTAAATGCATTCGCGGGTTGTGCGCCGACGCGTTGGGTTGGGCTGTCATGAGTGATGAGTTCGGGATTAGCTTCTTCGAGGTCTTGCAATTCCCGGTATAGCCGATCGTAAACGCTATCATCAATTGTCGGCTGATCCAACACATAGTACTCGTAGCTCATACGGGTGAGCAATTTACAGAGTTCTTCAATGCGGGCGGCGGCGATGGTCATAGCGGTTTAGGCAAAGAACAAAAAACAGAATCGTACCAGAGATTTCGCAACAACAGAACGGGCAAGCGTGCTGCGATCGTCTACACTCTAAATCTGAACTAAGGCTCGCAACTAGAGCAACGATCCGGTACGACGCTGAGGTGAGGGGACAGTCCAACTAGCCAAACTAGTAGAAATATAGTACAAATAAACTATTGAATCAAGTCTAAATTTTGTCTTTCTGGAGGAAATTTAGGGTGGCTGGGAGCGTTAGTCTATGAAATTACAATTTGCGATCGCCGCGTTTTTAATCCTCTTGGGGGCGGTGGAGTTGTTGGAATGGCTGAAAGCTCGATCGCTGCCATTTCCAGTATTGGTGTTGGGCGGTGCGGTGTTATCCGTGGTATCAAATTATAGCAAGCTGCCAATCGATCGGCTGTTGACTCGGTTGCCCAATGGGTTGATTAATGACGACCCTTCGACTTCCGATGGAGAATGAGGCGGCGGTCCGGTAAAATGGAAGGCATTGGTTTTTTAGCTGTGCGATCGGGTTTGTATGTTTTTTTTACGTCAGATGAGTCTTTTGAGTTTCGATGCGTTGGGTAGCTTTTTGAAGGGCTTGGCGCGTCGCAAGTCTTGGATTTTGGGGACGGGAATAGTGTTGCTGCTGAGTTTGGGCCTGAATGTGATGAGTGCATCGGCAGTTCTAGAAGACGATCGGTATGATGGTGATATTTTTGCGCTGTATGCCGGAAATGGAGCAATAGTGCCGCCAAGGAGTACGTTGCAGAATTCTCTTAAAGCTGGGAAGCCGACGGTGGTGGTGTTTTACTTGGATGACAGCGCGGACTGCAAGACCTATGCGTTAACGGTGTCTCGGATTCAGGAGTTTTACGGGCGGGCGATGGACATTTTGGCGATTCGCGTGGATTCGTTACCTGTGAAGGAAACTTATGAGCCGAATGAAGCGGGTTATTACTACCGTGGATTTGTGCCGCAAACTGTGATTTTTGATGGGGCGGGTAAGGTGCGGCTTGATGAGGTTGGTAATACCGAGTATACAAAAATCGATGATACGTTACGATCGGTTTTTGATTTGGAACCCCGTGATAAATCTGAAGTGTTGACTCGTCGTCGCTTGAATGATGTGAATATTGAAATTACGAAACAGAAGTAATGTAATAGTCCAATATCACTTTTAAAAGGCGCTAGTTTTCGATCTGGGAACCAACGCCTTTTTGATTTAACCTATCAAATATTACTTGATAATAGAGTTCAGCAATGTTTGATATAGCAAATATGCAGAGTGAGTCGATGATGTACGGTCAAAACTTACGATCGCTCATGCAGAAGTCTAGCAATTATCACCTCATCAAGTCTCGAATCGATTGAATGGCGATCGTTAAAATTTCAGCCGCTTGTTCAATTTCTATATCAGTGGTAAATTTTCCAATCCCTATTCTTAATGCTCCTTCTATGATTTCGGAAGGCATTCCTATGGCGCGTAAAACATGGGACGGAATATCAACGCCAGACGTACATGCAGAGCCTGTTGAGATCGCGATGCGCGACCGGACTCGTGCGATAACTGCGCTATTGGGAATGTCGGGAATGGAAATATGGAGATTGCCTGCGAGTCGATTGGGCAGATCCCCATTCAGAATTAATCCGGGGATTTCTTTGAGGAGTAGGGATTGAAGACGATCGCGTTTTTGAGCAATGGCTGTTTCGTCGATCGTCATTTCGAGTTGACGCAATCGGCAAGCTTCACCGAGTCCGACGATGCCAGGAACATTTAAGGTGCCAGGGCGAATACTATTTTGTTGTCCGCCGCCGAAGAGAAGTGGGGTCAGCTTGTTGCCTTTACGGATGACTAATGCGCCGACTCCTTGAGGTCCGTAGAGTTTGTGAGCAGAGATGGCAAGATAGGTGATTCCCCATTGTTCAAATTGAATGGGAATTTTGCCTAGGGCTTGGGATGCGTCGCAGAGGAATGGTGTATTGTACTGTTTTGTAATTTTCCCGATCGCTTCTATGGGATAAATATTCCCAATTTCATTGTTGGCGGCCATGACGCAAAGTAAGGAAACTCCTTGAGAACAAATGTTTTCTACATCATTAAGGTCGAGTCTGCCTTTTTCATTAATTTTGAGATAGATAAGTTCTACTTTTCCTTGCTTTTCTAAGGCTTGGCAGGTATCTAGAACGGCTTTGTGTTCGATCGGTGATAAAGCAATTTTGTAGGATGCAGTATTCTGCGGGTAGCTTCCTTGAATGGCGAGGTTGATGCTTTCGGTTGCGCCGGAAGTCCA
>JANXNM010000048.1 GCA_025354065.1 Synechococcales cyanobacterium 340R_concoct_173_sub
ATCGCCCGGTTTCCAATTCACCATTTGATTTCGGGTCAAACTACAAATCAATTCACCTTGGCGCAACAAACTTTCCCGATGGAATGCAGGCATTAACAATTGTCGTTGTCGCTGATGCCGATCGCCCTGCTGCATAATCAAGGACTGACTGCCGACCAACGGCAAGAACACTTGCGTTACCTTGCCAAATTCCAACGAGCTTGCCAATGGCCCAAACACGGCCCCAATCTCATCAGGATTACTCAAGAAAACCAACGGCGGCGACTTTGGCCCCAATATCGAGAGCGTAAACCGATCGCCATAGCGCGTCCCACAATCCGTCAAAAACCCGATCGGATTCGCAATCAACTGCCCTAACTGCACCCACCAAGGCGACTTTGGCCCAACAAAATCATCGCTTACAAAATCAGAATTCAGCAAATCATTCCCACCCATAATCGTCTTAATCCATCATTCTCGCAGCTTCAATTCACATATTCTACAGTCCCCGTTCTAGATTCTCAATTCCAGACTCATTGTTAGACTCATTGTTTCTTAAGCAACCATAGAAAGCGCCCAACAAATAAAATCGATGCCGTGGTAATTCCGATCGATTGTCCTATCCATAGCCCTATTCCACCCCAGCCCAACCCAAATCCCAGCCAATATCCTGATAAAAGTCCCACCATCCAAAAGGCCACAAAACTCAGCACCATCGGCACCGTTGTATCCTGCAATCCTCGCAGGGCGCCAGCCACAGTAGTTTGTACACCATCCAGAATTTGAGCGACTGCTGCCACAGTCAACATACCAGTCGCGATCGGCACCAGTGCTTGATTAGCGGGAACAGACAGATCTACATACAACCCTATGACAACCTTCGGAAACACAATGAGCGAGAGAGCCGAAATCGCCATAATTCCGCCGCCGATCGCCATCCCCACAAAGGCCGATCGACGAACGGCAGGAATATTATTTTTCCCCAACCATTGCCCCACTCGAATAGTCGTCGCATAGGATACGCCCAATGGAAGCATAAAAATCATAGCGATCGTTTGAAATACAATCTGATGGGCAGCTAATACTGAAACGCCAAATCGCCCCATTAACACGGTTGTTACACTAAACAATCCCACTTCCGCTGTAAATGCAATCCCAATGGGAAGTCCAAGTTTGAACAATTGCCAAAGCATCAATCTATCAATCTGTGGAAATTGTGAAAGCAATCGAAAGCCTCGCAGTTTGGGGCTAAAGCACATATAAAGTAGGATAGAAATAAACATAAACCAATGGGTTATAGCCGTCGCAACCGCTAATCCTGACAACCCCATTACCGGAAAGCCGAATTTCCCAAAACCGAGAATATAATTTCCCCCCGCATTCAATGCCAGCCCCACGATCGCAATCACCATCGTAATTCGGGGCGCATTCATTGACGACACCACACCCCGCAACATGACAAACGCGATCGCGGGAAAGTATCCAAGGACGATCGAACTCAAATAGGTCTGAGCATCACGAGCAATCTCGACAGGTTGTCCACTGAGTTGCATTAACGTGCCCGCTTGGGTAAGCAGCACCATCGCAGGTAGTGAAATTAAGAAAGCTAGAAGAATCCCTTGGGCTGTAATTTTTTGAATCCGATCGATGTCTTGACGACCATAAGCTTCAGCCGCTAGCGCCGTCACACCATTTGTCAGCCCAAGACCACTCACCCACAGCGCCATAAACAAAGCAGCAGCCAATCCACCCGCCGCCAAGGTATTCGGTCCCATCCAACCCATCATCACCGTATCAACAAATCCCGTCGCAGACTGAGCGAGTTGGGAGGCGGCCAGGGGAATCGCCAGTGCTATTGATTCTCGGATTTCAGTTTTAACTTAAAACTGAA
>JANXNM010000059.1 GCA_025354065.1 Synechococcales cyanobacterium 340R_concoct_173_sub
GGGGCAACACTTCTAACAGGAGTGGTTCTAGAATTTCCCATTCGTCGTCGGTTAAACTGCTGGAATAGGTCATAGCGCTGGAGTTCGTGACTTTTTGATATTTACTTTAGGATACTCTATGATGTCAAATGGGTTCTATACAGTCCCTTATGATAATTAGATTATGACAACATGGCTATCTCGGATCTGTTGTAATGAAAACCCGGCACTACTTCCGCCCCATAAGGCTATTAGAATCCTTTGGTAAAAGGGGCTGTAGGATTTGTGACCATCGCCCCCGAAGAGACGACATTCTTCAGGGGTTTCTCAATCAATTTGATTAAGCGGATGTTGATTAAGTGGATGGAATATGGACAGAATGCGATCGGACAATGCCATACCATTCACTACCGCGATCGACATATCCTACTTCCACAACGTAATCGCGAGATGGAACAGGAATTTCAATTCGTAACTCTTGGCTTAACTCATTACAGTCATATTGATAGAAGTTTTCCAGTACTTCGCTTTCTGGATTAATGCCCGTCACATCATAAAGACGCAATGCAAAATCCGTGCCGCCTTGCTGTTTCGCATCGCGCTTTTGAACTTCCGTCAGTTGCCAACGGACGACCGCTTCACGCGGATTTTGAGGCGCAATTACAATGCTAGACCGATCGACTACTATCTGGGTTCGATCTGAGTTTGTCATACTGCCGATCGCCGCACCTGCTGCACCAACTCCAGCCGCTGCAATGCCCGCTCCAGCTAGGGTCACCCCGCCCGTTAGATTCGAGGCACCATCTTTCAATTCGTCCACGAACCCAGAACCCATTGTTTTCAGGTCCGGCGTATTGTCATCAAAGGACCAGTCTTGATCCAATGAGAAATTTCCAGGCCCATCAACTGAAGGAACGGTAATGTTGGGCGCATCCAGATTGGTTTTAATCTTAAACAGCTTTGTCGTGGCCGCATCTTCAATATCCTGTGCCGTACCATTAGTGTCTTCTTCCTTGCCTTTCAGGAATCCCCAAGTCGCCGTCCCGATGCCTGTTGTACCAGCCGCCGCACCCGTCGCCCGATCGGCTAGATTTAAATCCGTCTCATCCCGAATGTAAGGTGCACCATCGTTTTCATTCCAGTTATCATTACCGCCTTCGCCCTTAAGTTTCGCCGCTGCACCCGTCCCCAATCCACCGATCGCCGCTGCACCACCAACTAAAGCCGTATTGGTTGTATTGTCTAGGATTTCAGTCGTATTGCTTGTTGCATTTTTCGCCCGATCGCCTTCTCCAGTCAGTGGATTACCAAATCCAGAATCGTTGCGATCGTCATCAC
>JANXNM010000077.1 GCA_025354065.1 Synechococcales cyanobacterium 340R_concoct_173_sub
TGACGCGATCGCCATCCCCGCGCAAGCCACGAGATATTCATCTAAAAAATTTAAACTCTTTTTACTGAATACATCCTTCAAAGATTCAAAGAAAGCCGTTAAAATTGCAAGACCCAACCATGTCATAAGAAAAAACCGCCCATGCAAGCATTGCCCCGAATTAAATTTTTACTTGATCCGACCTCCGATGCCTGGACAGAGCAAACTCTTGCCAACATGGATACAATTCTTTTGGATCACTCTAACTGCGAACGCAAAGCCGCTAGCGTAGCACTAAAGTTCATGACCCGCTACCCATCCAATACAAAACTCGTCCACGAACTCACCCACCTCGCCCAAGAAGAACTCCTGCACTTCCAGCAAGTCAATACCATTATGAAGCGTCGCAACCTTCCCCTATTGCCTCTGAATGCCCCGCCCTATGGAGCCACACTGACCAAACAAATTCGTAAACCCGAACCCGATCGCTTCCTTGACATGCTCTTAGTCTCCGCTCTAATCGAAGCCCGCAGTCACGAACGCCTTGGGTTAATCGGTCAGCATTGCGAGGATCTAGAACTCGCCGAATTTTACCGATCGTTAATGGAATCCGAGGCCCGACATTATGGACTCTATTGGGTTTTAGCTGATACCTACTTCGATCGAACCGTGGTTACAGAACGCCTTGAAGCGATCGCCCTTGTCGAAAGCGAAATACTCTCAACATTGCACCCAGAACCTCGCGTTCATAGCTAGGATTAGTCCTTAAATTGAATGCTATAAAACATCTGCAAACGCCGGACGTAAACGTCGATATACCGTAATACCAATGGTAAAGACGATCGCACTCAAAATCCACAATAGTCCCCATTCCTGAAGATGTCGGACCTCTCCCCAGAGAATTAAATCTCGATATAAATCCGCCAAAATTCCAGCCGGATTCCATTTCATAATCGGACGAAACATCATAGGCACAGCTTCGATCGGATACATAATGGGGGTGAGATAAAATAACAAATTCACCGCGATCGTCACTGTCTGTGGAATATCGCGCAAAAATACCGTAAATCCTGCTAACAAATATCCAATTCCCGCCGTCAACATCAATTGCGGAATCCAGACTAATGGCAATAAAAAGATTGTCAGATGAATAGTTTTCAATGCAAATGCCACCGCTGCAATGAGAATCATCATTCCGATCGTACTATCAAAAAATGCCGTCGCGATCGGCACAAGAGGCAGAAGAACTAAGGGAAATAC
>JANXNM010000083.1 GCA_025354065.1 Synechococcales cyanobacterium 340R_concoct_173_sub
CGATCGATGATGTAAAAGCTAAAATCCCAGAATTACTAGAGCAAGTTCCTTACTTAAAGCTTTTAGTTCTCTTTGGTTCACGCGCACGGGGAGACCATCAAGCATCTAGCGATTGGGACTTTGCTATGCTATTTGACGAGGAATTACGACAACAGTATGAAGTGGGTGGTGGGTGGAATTGCTATCGATCGTGGATGATTCTTCAGAACTTACTAGATTTAGGGGATGATGAAATTGATTGGGTCGATTTAAAACAGGCTTCAGAACTTTTATCCAATGCGATCGCACGAGATGGAGTTGTGATTTGTGAGCGTGAACCTGAACTCTTTGACATATTTCGTCAGAAGACACTATTAAGCAAACAGCAACTCAAGGCCATTCGGCATCAACAAAATATTGAACTTGAAGCAGCATTAGTGCAGTTGGGAGTATGAAAAATCTTGATGTAGAAGGAGTAGGTAAAAAGCTAACTGGGATGGCAAGGCGTATTATGTTGCTGAATCAGTACAGAGATATGACTTTTGATGAATATCTTGAGGATGACGAACGACAAGCTGTTGTTGAGAGGTATTTGGAAGTAATTATCCAAGCAGCGATCGATATTAATAGGATGCTAATTAAATCATCGAGATCAATTGACAACAAAGAGGTGAGTAATAAAGATGCGTTCACATTAGTCGGTCAACTGGGGATTATTACGCCAGAACTTGCGATTGCATTGATCCCATCGGCTGGATTTAGAAATATTCTAGCTCATGCCTATGACGATATTATGCCAGACGCAGCCTACAGGGGACTTCAACTTTCATTAGTACAATAAATATCCCCAATATATTCGCCAAGTTAAAACTTATATCAATTCAGTAGTGCAAGATGATGAGTGATGATCTTGATTTTCTAGAGGATAGTTTTGGATTTGAAGAAACAGCCGATCGAACTCTTTCCCAAAACCGAGAACTCCTAACACTAAAACTTTTACGAGAAGCAATTCAGTCACAAAATCCTAATGATGCTGTAATGCAGGATTTTGCAGACTATGTGTTGCCTAATTTATTGCGCGTTGCGATCGGGGTTACAGCAAAAGGTGGGAAGTTCTTTGATGACCTCGATCGTAAAAATGAGGCTGAAGGAAAAGAACGAGTTCGACGAGACAATGCGGCTGACCAATCACTAAATACTCATTTATTGAATGGACTATTCCCAGCCAATTTAATTGAACGGCGACTTTCTAAGCTTGATACCACGGTTAAGCGAGTGGTGCGTGAGAAAGAACGGCGGCTAGTGATTGCAGCATTTATTTTGCATGACTTTGAGAAGTTTCCTGACGTTCCGCAGGATTGTCGCAGGTTAGCGATCGAAGACCATCGAAAAATTATTACAAGCAAAGTTCAACAATTAGGACTCGATCGGTTTATTGATTCTGACAATCTACAAGCCTATCAAGATTACGTTGATGATTTGTTATGTATGGCCTACAATGCTCAGCGACGATGGGATACCAATTGGAACTTCTCAGGGTTTGGGTTAAATCCGACTTTAAACGATCGGACCTTACGCGCTTTATCAGACTTAACCTGTTTAGCCGATTCACTATCTTCAATTATCAAACATCCTTATGATGCTGAAAATCGAAAGTTTAAAGAACTATTGCATAATTTGAGTGATGGACAATTTGATTTA
>JANXNM010000130.1 GCA_025354065.1 Synechococcales cyanobacterium 340R_concoct_173_sub
CTGCTGATTGGATTCCTAAGCTTTTGTAGTATTCTAAGTAATAACTTTTCAAGACTCACATTAGCTTTAGTATGGTTCCTACCTGCCGTTACGTTTACAAGTACGATCGAAGCAGTGCAGCCCTATACTCCGCAGTTTGCAACGATCGGATGTGCCTTAGGCTTCCTCCATCAATTGAATATATATAAAAATAATATTTTTTGGCAACGTGGATTATTAGTCATTGGATCTTTAATATCTTTATGTCTGAGTCTATGGATATCCGAGCAATCTATTATTATTGTCTTAATAGTCGGATATTTAATACGAGGTAAATGCATCGCTCTCGACACAGTAGATAATGAATTAAAATATTTAAATAGATCCGAGAATACGCCTGAGAAGAATTTTTCAAAATTTAATCCTATAAATGTTATGGGAAATCTAATAAAGCACCTTAACTATTCAAAAATTTTTAATTTAACAACACTAATAGGAATTACTTTTATTATCATTGCAAAAGTATCTGCCACCCCATCCTATGGAATTTTTGGAATTAATAGCTTAGCCATAACAGGAATAGTTTTTCAATCCGTGGTGAAATTAATCATACAGTCAATCACATTTTCTGTAGACAATTGGCTATTGAGTTTTTATTCATTAGCCTGTCTTGGTTTAGCTTCTTTCTTAATTGCGATTAGTATAATTTGGATCAAACTTTTTTTGGACCAAAACTCTAACTTTAGAACTGCTATTCATCAAGCTTTTAACTCGGACTTAAAATGGTCAGTATTATTTGGAGTTAATACGATCGGTAGTTTTTTGCTCCTGATTTCGTCAGAATGGGTTTACAAAAATGAGATTAATATTCGGTACTTTAGTGTCGTATATCTGTCTCTTTGGCTAACAATTATTTTCTACAATGATTCGATAAGCAACCTATCCCTCAAATCATCCAGAATAGGGGTTGTCAATTCACTCAAAAAATATCTATTTAAGATAAATGCACCACTTTCAATCTTACTCCTTATGGTCGCACTAACTGGGAGCATAAGTCTACCATCGTATGTCTACTCATCATCTCCGGCAAAATCTCAATTATCTAAACTAACAGGATTCAACCAATTAGGAGAAGCTGGAATTATTGGAAACTATTGGAATTCTTATATTATTTGTAGTGTTAATCCTGAAAAATTATCTTGTACACCTCATGATCGAGATATGGTTAGATCAATTCGTTCTAGAAAAAAGGTAATGGTCTCCCCTAAAATTTATTTAGTTAAAGAGCGATGGCTAGATCATTTTCCAGATCAAATTATTCAATTTGAAACAAAACTAACTAAACAAGGTCCAGAACTTAAAATCGATGAATACACGCTAGCACTCTATAAACGGGAATGACCTTCCAGTAAAATGTCGAATTATTTATCCACACACAATGTCAAAAAAACTCGTACTATTTCCACAGTTTTAAGAATAGTACGAGATTCAATTATTACCGATTAAAACCCTACACTGCATGAGCACAATACCAATCGATCGTACGACGCAACCCTTCCTCAAACCCAATTTCTGCCTTAAAACCAAAGCGCTCCTTCGCCCGACTTGTATCCAAACAACGACGCGGCTGACCATTTGGTTTGTCTGTCTGCCACACTAGCTCACCGTCATAATCCATCAACTTACAAATTAGCGTAATTAAATCTTTAATCGTGATTTCACGATTTGTTCCCAAATTCACAGGATCCGACGAATTGTACAACTGTGCACTCATGACAATGCCCCGCGCCGCATCATCCGAATAAATAAACTCACGCGTCGGACTACCATCGCCCCACACTGAAATACTACGATCGCCCGCCACTTTTGCCTCATGCACCTTACGAATCAAGGCCGGAATCACATGGGAACTACGCGGATCAAAATTATCGCCCGGACCATAAAGATTGACTGGAAGCAAGTAAATACCATTAAAGTCATACTGCTGACGGTATGCCTCTAACTGCACCAACAACGCTTTTTTTGCAATACCGTAAGGGGCATTTGTTTCCTCTGGATAGCCAATCCAAAGATCTTGTTCTTTAAAGGGAACAGGGGTAAATTTTGGATAGGCACAGATAGTTCCAACACAGACAAACTTAGACACACCTGCTTGATAGGCCGCATGAATTAACTGCGTACCCATCATAAAATTGTCATAGAACAACTCGGCTGGCTTTTCCTTGTTCAAACCAATCCCGCCAACATGGGCCGCTAAATGGATCACAAGATCTTGCCGATCGACTGCTTTTTGACAATTTTCCCACTTACAAAGGTCTAAATCCTTCGATCGTGGAATAGAGACTTTCTCCTTATCCGCACCCGCTGCCAAAAGTTGCGCCACTACCTGCTTACCCAGAAAGCCTGCGCCTCCCGTCACCAAAATCTTCTGCTTACTTAAGTCCATGGTCCCACTGCTCATAAAAATTCAGAAAAATGAGAGAGCCATTGCAGACTCTATCTCGATATTTAACCGAACCTAGAACGACATCCCAGCAAATTGCTCACGGACGATCGCCTGTTCTTGGTTCGCGCCATTGTTGTCGCTGGGAGGCTGCACACCGACCGCACGCAAATCAGCATCAACCATTAAATAGACCAACTCGTTAAAGGTTACAGTCGGTGCCCAGTTCAGTTGTTTTTTGGCCTTAGCAGGTTGACCAATCAACAAATCTACTTCAGTCGGACGGAGATAGCGCGGATCAAATTCCACATAGTCTTTCCATTCTAGATTCACTCGACCAAACGCCAACTGCAAAAACTCTTCCACAGAATGCGTTTCGCCCGTTGCAATCACAAAGTCATCCGCTTTGTCCTGTTGCAACATCAACCACATCGCCTTGACATAATCCTTCGCATAGCCCCAGTCACGCTTCGCATCCAAATTCCCCATGAACAACTTGGTCTGTTTACCGGAAACAATTCGAGCCACCGCACGGGTAATTTTGCGAGTCACAAACGTCTCACCCCGACGAGGCGATTCGTGATTGAACAAAATACCATTGGTCGCGAACAAATTGTACGACTCGCGATAATTAACCGTCTGCCAATGAGCAAACATTTTCGCACAAGCATAAGGACTGCGAGGATAAAATGGAGTGTCCTCAGACTGCGGCACTTCCATTACCTTGCCATACATCTCAGAGGATCCAGCTTGGTAATAGCGAACTTCATTTCCAGTGCGGGCTTGATAGTCACGAATTGCCTCTAGCAATCGCAATGCACCCATGCCCACGCAGTCAGCGGTGTATTCAGGAGAATCAAAACTGACTCGGACATGAGATTGAGCGCCTAAGTTATAGATTTCCTGGGGTTTAACTTCTTCAATAATCCGGCCCAACATGGTGCCATCGGTCAAGTCACCATAATGCAAAAACAACCGTGCGCCGGGAACATGGGGATCTTCATACATATGATCCAAACGATCGGTATTAAACGTTGAAGTCCGACGAATAATTCCATGAACTTCATAGCCCTTTTCTAAGAGTAATTCAGTGATGTAGGAACCATCTTGTCCCGTAATTCCAGTAATTAATGCGCGCTTACGTTGGGTCATACTTGATGTCTCCTAAAAATTAAAGTATTCAAATCAATAGCAAGTGTAGTTCTTCAATTTTACTGAACCCCTATAGACTCTACTGAGCGGCTTCATCATCCCATTACTGGGTTTATCATGCTTAGCTAGTAATCCCCACAACGGTAGATTCATAAACTAAATACTCCAAAACAAATCTGACTAGTTAGTTTTGGGCAGTATTTCAGAACGTACAATAGAGCCATACACCCCAGACCTTTTATCGATTCTTAATGTAACGCAAGATTGAAGAAGCCTTTCCAAAAAAGCAAGAAGGGTCAGTAAAGATAAGCCATTTGGCCAATGACGTTCCTCATCAAAACCATACATGGTTGATCCGGAAATTAGAAAACTCTAGTAGGCACCGTTGTTTTTGGGGAAGATCACAACACCGATCGTCCGAACAATAATCCCCATATCCATAGCAAAGCTCCGATGAGTTACATAGTACGCATCCATTCGAACCCGCTGAGGATAGGGAATGTCATTACGGCCTGAGACTTGCCACATACCCGTAATTCCCGGCCTTACCTGAAGCACGTTTGCCATTTTTTCGCCATAGCGGGGCAACTCTTCCGGGACTAACGGACGGGGACCCACTACGCTCATATCTCCCATCAAGACATTCCAAAACTGAGGAAATTCATCCAGACTCGTGACCCGTAAAAATCGACCAATCCAAGTAATACGCGGGTCATATCTCAACTTAAAGTTAGCTTCAAATTCTTTTTGCAGATCGGGTGAGGCTTGGAGTAGATCCCCCAGAACTCGATCGGCATCATAAATCATTGTACGGAACTTAATACAACCAAACCGTCGATAACGCTTGCCAACGCGCTCTTGGATATAAAACACTGGACCCTGAGATCCAATAGCGACGAGAAATGCAATTAGTATGTAAAACGGAGAAAATATGATCAGGACCGAAAGTGAAAACCCAATGTCAAACAGCCGCTTTCCTGTGATTCGATCGGCCCAATGGATAGACCTTGGCGGAAGCAAGGACTCAGCGATTATCCCATCGGATAAGTGAGGTATCAAATGGCTATCGTCTGAAGATGGAATCGACTGTCGATCAGCGAGCATAGGTATTTTCAACATTCACTAGAGAGATGGTGGATGAATAGTCCTACATTGCGTAGATGCCGTAACTTACAGTGTTTTTCAGTTATTAAACATTAAGTTGACTTAACCTTCCCATGAGATGTCTCTAAGAGAAAGGTCCAAAACACACTATCTACCTAAATTATGGTCAAGATTTGGATTATTTCATCACAAATCTTGACCCCATCATACAGGGCTTAAGACTTGACTCTATAACTTTTGGTTCCCATACCCATCTTTTGACAGACCCGATCGACCGCCTGCCCATAACGCAGTTTAAAAGTTTCCGCAGAAAATTGTTGAGCATGGGACGCGATTGTTGCTGGATTGATTTGGGCTGCGATCGCCTCAAATGCCCGAACTGCGGCCACAATATCGCCAACCTGCTGCGTTTCAAATAAAATCCCCGTGCCCCGATCGCCCCAAGTCCGAACATCCTTAACGGTCTCACTTGTACCACCTCTTCCGTAAGCAATCACAGGAGTTCCGCAAGCCTGAGCTTCGACGGGAGCAATGCCAAAATCTTCGTAGGCGGCATATACAAAGGCTCTAGCTTGTGACATATAGGTAGCAACATCTTCGTCCGATCGCCAGCCTAGAAACTGAATATTTTTTCTGGCCCTACGTTCTAATATTGGCCGATCGCCCCCGTCCCCAATCACGACCAGCGGTAACCCCAATTGATTAAATGCATCCACGATTAATCCGACTTGTTTGTAGCCCACAAGCCGCGAGACCACAAGATAGTAGTCCTGTTTCTGAGCGATAAAGGGAAAGCGATCGATCGCGACAGGCGGATAAATCACCTCAGCCTCTCGACGATAACAGCGCCAAATCCGATCAGCTGTCGTTTGAGAATTGGCGATGAAATGATCAACGCGGTTGGCTGACAACACGTCCCACTGACGCAAGCGATGGAGAAGGATCCGTGTAAGAAGACCTTTGAATCCTTGACCTGCATTGCCGTGAGCCAAATAATCAAAGGTCAAATCCCAGGCATAGCGCATCGGAGCATGGCAGTAGCAAATATGAACTTGATTCGCTCGGGTCAGTACGCCTTTTGCAACGGCATGGGAAGACGAGAGAATCACATCGTAGTCGCGCAGATCCAACTGCTCGATCGCTAGCGGCATTAGAGGCAAATATTTCTGTACCCCAAACTCTGCACGGGGAAAATTCTGCAAAAAGGTATGACCGATCGATCGACCATATAGATAACTGTCTGGATTACGCGACTCAAAATCGATCAGCGCATACAAATCCGCATCCAC
Organism: Synechococcales cyanobacterium 340R_concoct_173_sub; assembly: GCA_025354065.1. Next base: position 5,968 of record JANXNM010000130.1, read on the forward strand.
AAAACTCAAAATATCTTGGACCACTAATTCAGATCCGCCCGTGGCCTTTGGGGTCAGCCATTCATGGACTAGCGCATATTTTAAATTGGATCCACTATTTTCAATCCCCATTGTGGCCGCCCCCAAATAACGGTTTCTTGTTTGTAAATGGCCATGCCCGGTTTTGCACCCTTGGGCTTGTAAACGTGTTTCGGTTGGGTATAAACCACAGCAACCTGCTCACTTTGTCGCGCTTGGCTATAGTAAGCGGCCAGATCTGCGACGGCGTGTAAATCGGCTTCGTCTGGAACCGAGCCTGCTGGGAGTCGCAACAAGGCATGACTTCCCGGTATTTCTTGGGTATGGAACCATAGATCGTAGTCGCCCGCCATCCGAAAGGTCAGAAAGTCGTTTTGGCGATTGTTGCGGCCAATTAATATCTCGTAGCCGCTGGGACTTTGATAGCGACGGGGTTGACTGGATAGATCGGCTTTATCGGCGATCGGCTTCTTCGATTTTGTACCGGATTTAATGCTGGATTTAACCCCCGACTTTGCTCGTGCAGTGGCCTGTCGCACTGTTTTTAAGCTAGAGACCTGCGCTGGATCTAGTTCAACCTGATAACGAGAACCCGCCAAATATCCCTGCTGAATCAACTCATCCCGCATGTCTTCGATCGCTGTTAAATCCAGGCCCGATCGGTAATCTTCGATTTGAGTTAGAGCTGTTTCTACCTGTTGAAGATAATCAATTTCGGTTTTAACGTCTGTTAATAGCGGCATCACCGCATCTCGCGATCGCTTAAATTTTTGGTGCTGTTTATAAAGTGCTTGAGCATTTTGGACCGCGTTCCGATCGGGAGCCAAGGGAATTCGCGTCGGCAATCCGGTCTCAAAATCCATCAGCACAATTTCAGTCATGCCCGATTCCCAATCCTTCAAGTGCGCCATCAGTAAATCCGCTTTACCCCGAATGTCATCAGCCCGATCGCTCTCGCCCAACCGCGCTTGGAACCCATTTTGTTTCGTGTAAAGCTTACCGAGTAGCAATTTCAGTCGCATTTTGAGCTGATGTCGAATTTGGTCGAACTGTTGCCGGGACAATCCGCCGCCATAATAGTTATTTAAAATGGTCTGAATCGAATCGGGAACATCCGAAGTTGGACCCAAAAGCCGATACCCAGAAGCGGTCGTGGTCGGCACAAAGGTGTTAGTTTCCAGACATTTCAACCAATCTTGCCAACTTGCAAACAACGATCGCCACTCCTCATCTGACAGGGTGTTACTTAGCCGATCGGACCCTAATCCCGCCTGATCCAACAATTCCAAAGTCAGGGCTGAACTCAAGCCACGATAATTCTTCACCAATAGTTTTTTCAGCACGGTCGGAACCAAGGCCAGTCGCTCATACCACCGATCGAAGCCTTCCTCTAAACTGGGCATCGATTGAGTCGAACTCGGCGGCAACTGGTAGGCATCCCCGGTCTGAATCGGACGCACACTCGACTGCGTGGCGCTCACCTGATGGGCAGCGGTCACAATGTCACCCTGCTCATTCACCAAAACCGCATTACTATACTGCCCTTGAACTTCGACGTAGAGGTGCCACAAAACCGGATCCCCCGGTCGCTGACAAAATCTCAAGTCTAATACTCGCTCCCAAGGCTTGACGATCGCCACCTCACACAAGGCCAACCCGCCCAACTGATGCCATAGCTGTTGGCTGAAGGTAAAGGTATCGGGCGATCGCGGAGGAGCATCTCCCACATGGATTCGAGCCGCCTGAGGATGCCAAGAAATTGTTAACCAACTCCGGCCCGTGATGGTTCTAAGCGCCAGGGAAATTGTAAACCGATCGACTTGATAGACCTGCTCTAGACGGGCAGGCAAGCTGTGATTAACGAGTTCCTGACGCACTGCGACCAGCGTTGTAAAGTCTACGGGCTGCACACCAAACCTCAGTGGGTAAAACTCAATTTAAGAAAACCGTCTTAGAATCGATCATAGGAGCTAGAACTTATCTGGAAGCTAAAATTTTGAACTCCTTGCGATCGAAACTCTAGCAGATTTAAAACTCGAAGAATGTCTAAATCTACAAAGTCTAAATCTACAAAATAGGCTTCTGCGGATTTCCTCCTCTCCATCCGAACCACATCATCGCCTCCTAACCCTAGGAAACAGCCTCCTAACCCCAAGAAACAATAGTTAAGAGGTATCTTTTCATTATTTTCTAGGATATTGGTCCGCTAAGCTAATTCACCTCACATTTTTACGGTTAGTATCTAAAGTAAGTGTAACTGTGCTCTGCTGGTCTAGAATCTTCATTAACCCATGACAGATATTAAATTAATCAATATTGGATTCGGTAACATCGTATCGGCAAATCGTGTCATCGCGATCGTTAGTCCTGAGTCTGCCCCGATCAAACGGATCATTACAGATGCTCGGGAGCGGGGTGAACTCATCGATGCAACCTATGGCAGACGAACCCGTGCCGTCATTATTACCGACTCGGGACATGTCGTCCTCTCAGCCATTCAACCAGAAACCGTCGCCAATCGATTTGTAACCAATAAAGAGTCTACTAATGGTGAAGAGGCTTAGAGCTTGCCAGTGGGGGAGTTCGATCGGAGAATGGTCGGACTAATAGTTTGACTATAAAGGAGCATCATGGGTAGCCCGATCGCCGCAGAATTGAGCAACACATTGAGCGATACAGAGCATTTAATTTCAAACCTCCAAACCAGCAGTGGCCGAAACCCCGGACGATTGATTGTTCTAACCGGACCGAGTGGTGTGGGAAAAGGCACATTACTACAGGCTTTGCTGCAACGTCATCCCGAACTCAAACTCTCCATCTCCGCCACCACCCGATCGCCCCGCACAGGCGAAGTAGACGGCGTGAATTATTACTTCATCACCCGACAACAATTCGATTTGATGGTGAGCGAAAACGAATTTATCGAATGGGCGGAATTTGCCAACAATTGCTATGGAACCCCAAAGCGATCCGTTGAAGAGCAACTTGCAGCGGGCGAATGGGTCATTTTAGAAATCGAACTCGAAGGCGCAAGACAGGTGCGTCAAAGCTTCCCAGAAGCCATCCGAATTTTTATCCTGCCCCCTTCTATTCAAGAACTCGAAAGTCGTATTCGAGGCCGAGGTCAAGACTCTGACGATGCGATCGATCGGCGACTTCAACGGGCCAAGGCCGAAATAGATGCTGCCAACGAATTCGATGTACAAATTATCAACGATGAGTTTAATGAGGCACTCGATCGGCTAGAACAAACCGTTTTTTCAACGATTGTAACCCGATGAACCAAGGGAGGGAGGGTGCTTCAGCTTATTTGAGCCTGGAATTATAGAATGGGAAATAATGAGAGGAAGACAGATCATTTCTTCACATTATATAGTTCCTTGTCTAACCCTTACGAATGCTGACACTTCCCTTAGGATTAGCTCGGAGGAGTTATCTTAGGAGAAGTTTGATACTTGTTTGAGACTTAGCAAATTCTTCCTCAATCCCCCCGTAAATCCCATAATGCACAGTGCATCCTCTCTAGCCAATTTAGTCCGATCGCTTTTCGTCGCCCTTTGCATTGGCTTTTTGTTACCGATCGTAGGAATTTTCATGGTGCTTACCGGACTGATAGTCTTGGGGTGCGTACCCGGATTATTTGGACTAAGCCAGATTGGACTTCAAAGTTTGGCTAATTTTTTAATCACCTTTGGCGACGGAAGCTGCGTCGAAGGAACACTAGTGATTGGTGGAGCGTTTGCACTTGTCACACTATTATTCGACGGATACGTAACCTATCGTCATCGCAGCCTTTAAGCTTGGATAAGTTCTGACGCACCACAAAACTCCATTCCCTCTTATTCTAGAAAGAGTGCTTTTCATACTTCATACCCGATCGCTTCACACTACGATCGTCGTTGAGGTTAACAAGAAATTTTCAAGGCAGGAGAACTATGGCTAGGCTCGTGAACAAGTTGGCAATTCGATTAGTCGCATTCCTCAGCGTCATTTTAATAGGCATAACGATCGCATCACCCGCACTGGCACAAAGTAGAAACCCAAAAAGTGCAACGCCCGCCCCCGTAGCCACTCCCGTCACCACGCCTAAAACCTCTGTTCAGCCCTACCTCGATCGGGTCGTCAAAAATATCAGCGAATTTCAGCTCTCCAATGGCATGAAATTCATCGTTCTAGAACGCCACAATGCACCTGTGATCTCCTTTAGAACCTATGTAGATGTAGGTGGAGCGGATGAGGATCCAGGAAAAACAGGGATTTCTCACTTCCTAGAACATCTAGCCTTCAAGGGCACCACTCGCATCGGCACCCAAGATTTTGCCAAAGAAAAGGTGCTGCTCGATCGCCAGGATAAGCTCTGGGAAACCTTAAAAGCCGCTAAAAATAAAAATAATGCTGCTGAAGTCGAAAAACTCCAAGCGGGATTCAAAGCGCTGGATGCAGAACTTCTGACTGTTTCAAAACAAAATGAATTTGGACAAATCATTGAGCGATCGGGCGGAGTCGGTCTGAATGCGACCACGGCTGCCGATGCCACCAACTATTTCTTTAGTTTCCCATCGAATAAACTCGAACTTTGGATGTCTTTGGAGTCCGATCGGTTCTTGGATCCAGTTTTGCGAGAATTCTTCAAGGAAAAAGCCGTCATTCAAGAAGAACGTCGAATGCGGATTGACAATTCTCCGATCGGAAAATTGATCGAAGAATTCCTGCCTGCCGCCTTCCAAGTCCATCCCTACCGTCAACCCGTTGCAGGCTATGCCAAAGACATCGACTCGATGAATCGGGCAGATATTCAAGCCTTTTTCAACAAGTATTACACTCCAAATAACATCACAATTTCGATCGTGGGTGATGTGAATTCCAGCGAAGTGAAGACCCTAGCTGAAACCTATTTTGGACGATTTAAAGCCAAGGCAGTCGGGAAAAAGGTCGATCGAACGCTCCCTATCGAACCCGCCCAAACGGAAACTCGCACCGTAAAACTCAGTCTGCCATCCGAACCTATTTATCTCGAAGGCTACCACCGTCCCGCGCTCAGCCATCCTGATAATGCGATTTATGAAGCGATCGCATCCTTGCTTAGCGATGGCCGCACCTCACGGCTGTATAAATCCTTGGTCGAATCTCAAAAAATCGCTCTCACCGCCGAAGGGTTCAACGGATTCCCTGGTGACAAATTCCCGAACTTAATCATGTTCTACGCGCTGTCGGCACCGGGACATTCTGTCGAAGAGATTCAAAAGGGAATTGATACCGAAATCCAGCGACTAAAAACAGATCCCGTCACTCAAATCGAACTCGATCGCATCAAAACCAATGCCCGCGCTGGGTTGCTCCGATCGCTCTCTTCCAACAGCGGCATGGCTTCAGCTTTAGTCGAATACCAAGTCAAAACCGGAACTTGGCGCAATTTATTTAATCAACTAGATGCCATCAGTGCCATAACGCCTGCGGATATTCAGCGGGTCGCCAAGGCAACTTTTAAGCCAGAAAATAAGACGATCGGCGAAATTGTCAGCGATCGGGGTTAAAAAATCATTCAGCAGAGGTTATAAACTAATGGAAATGCACAAAAGACTGGGACTGGCTAAGCCGTCATTCAACATGCAAAATCGCACCTCTTCAAAAATTTTCAACACTAAAACGTTGACGGTAGTATTTTGCTTTGTCCTGATTCCATTGATTTTGATTCTGCTGGCAGTGCGTCCCGCTGTAGCCTCTATCCCCAAGCATTTCGACGAAATCACCTTCAAGCCGCTCCCTGAACTCAAGCTCCCACCGTATGAGCAATTCAAGCTGAAAAACGGGATGATGGTCTTCTTGATGGAAGATCACGAACTTCCCTTGATCAGTGGAAATCTGATGGTTCGTACTGGAAGCCGTAATGAAGATGCCGATCGGACTGGACTTGCTTCATTAACTGGATCCGTGTTGCGATCGGGTGGCACCATGAAAACCCCGGCGAACCCGCTCAATGAGTTTCTAGAACAAAAGTCAGCCTCGATCGAATCGGGTATCTCCGTCAACTCAGGCAATGTGAGTTTTAGCAGCCTGACGGAAGATCTGCCGCAAGTTTTTGACCTATTCACTGAGGTGATTCAACGCCCAGCCCTTCCTCAAGACAAAATTGACCTAACCAAATTCCAAGTTCGCGGCGGCATCGCAAGACGTAATGACCAAGCGAATGGAATTTTGGGGCGTGAATTTCGCAAACTGATTTATGGCGCAACTAGTCCCTATGCCCGCACCGTGGAATATGCCACGATCGATCGCATTACCCAAGCGGATGTCAAAAGCTTTTATCAATCTCAGTTCCAGCCCGAAAATTTTATCCTCGGCATCGTCGGTGACATTAATCCAGTGGAAATGAAAAAGACGATCGAAGCAAAATTTGGCCGCTTCAAACCCTCCGCCAACGCCTCAAAATCTGTTCAAAATGCTTCAGTCCAACAGGCCCAAAGCTCCGGTATCTTCTTCGCCAGCAAACCCGAACTCACCCAAAGCTCCATTCAAATCGGCCATCTTGGCGGCCAGGTGATCGATCGTGATTATCCTGCATTGTCGGTGATGAACGATATTCTCAGCGGATTTGGTGGACGATTATTTAACGAAGTCCGATCGCGTCAAGGTCTTGCCTACAGTGTCTATGCAGCTTGGAGTCCCCAGTTTGACTATCCGGGAATTTTTGTTGCGGGCGGCGATACTAAGTCTGAATCTACAGTGCCATTTATTCGGGGGGTTTTGAAAGAGATCGATCGAATCCGCACGGAGCCTGTGACCCAAGACGAGTTACAACGTGCCAAAGATTCGGTTATCAATTCTTTTGTGTTCAATTTTGACGATCGGAGCAAAGTCTTATCCCGCGTCATGCGCTACGAATATTTCGGCTATCCCAAGGATTATCTCTTCCAATATCAAAAAGCCGTCGCCGCCACCACGATTCAGGATATTCAACAGGTCGCCGCGCGTAATCTCAAACCGTCGCAGCTAGTC
>JANXNM010000136.1 GCA_025354065.1 Synechococcales cyanobacterium 340R_concoct_173_sub
AGGCGATTTCATTTGGGACAGAAGTACCAAGTCGGAATCTAGGCTAGCCAACTGTTCATGAATGGTGGGAAATCGCATCGATCGCCCCCATAATGTGACGTTCTCCCAGACAATGCCTGAGATGTTATTAGCCTTTTGATAGTCATGAATGGTGCGGCGAAAATTGTTGTAAGCCGAGAACCCTTGAAGTCCAGTCGATTCGACAAATTTGTCAATGAATGGACTCACACCGCAAGACGCAGGACTCAAGCTGAGCCGATCGCCGCACATACAGGCTTTTTGTTCTACCTGCAAAATTTCTAATAGTTCAGTGGTCGTCGTATAGGCATGGACCATAAGGTCTCCTTAAAGGGCTACTCATCATTAAGTGTCATTATGCTAGCGCAATCAATGAGCCATAGACTAGGTTTGCGTGCTTAACTCTAGGCTTAGCTTTAGTCCGGTGCGCTTAACTCGCCCGAACAATTTGAGCGGCGATCGCCAGACTTTCTTCAAACAGTAAATCGCGCATGGTCGTGCGAAGCTGTTCACTTAACAAGCTTTCTGCCTGTTGATCGCCAACCGCTGTGACTTGGTTAACCCAGCAGGATTCAGCCCCGCCTTGAGCTTCCATCCGCATACACCCGGTGGTTTCAGAGCAAAGGATCATGCAGCAGTCGGCTTCGGGATTACTGGAGGTTAGCCGTAAATCTAATAAATCGCCCACGATTAATCCCGGAACGATATTGTCGATAGAGAGCAAATCCGCTTCAATTTGCCGACCATTGGCTCCGGTAAGGAAGATGCGTTGGGTGTCTAGATCTCCGCCTTCCGCTACACGGCTCTGAACTTTCCAATTCAACCGACTCGCCAACCAACCTAGATAAAGTAAGGCTTGGGTGCGATTTCCTTTTTCGTGGTGCAGGGTCACCCGATCGACTTCTAGTAAGCTCTGTAGGCGTTCTGGTGCGTCAAAAGTTTCCGCCGTCAGCTCTTGCCAAGGCGCAAGTCGTCGCCAATTTAGATCGGCAATTTGGATTCCCATTTCTCGCATGGCATCCAGTTTGGCTAGGTGGCCTTCGGGATCATCCACAAAACTACTAGAGTCTATAATCAGTACGGTGCAAGCTTCAGCGAGTTCTTGAAATAAAGCTTGGTCGAGATTAGGTTCGCCTTTCCACCACAGAAAACTGGGTAAACCGGGTTGCAGCAATGATTGGACTAGAGAACTCGATCGCGCTAATGCTGATTCAATTCCTTTGAGGGTGATGTACTCGCAGCAGACCATGGAGCTGGCGGTGCGTTTTTGGATGGGGCAATAGGCGGAGACTTGGGCGGTGACAGTATCTTCGGAGAGGTCGGTGCTGGGAAGTAGAGAAATGATCCGGCAAGGGTTTTGGGCCGCGATCGCATCGGCCAGTCCTGCGCCCCCAGTATCGAGGCTATAGGGTGAGATATTGCAGACATCACCTTCTTGAGTGTCAACGCCGCGACAGATGAAGACTTCTTTGCGTAGACGGGCAATAAGTTCCATGGAGACTCGATCGCTTACCTTCATATCGTAAGCAACTTGGGCGGAGTGAATGGC
>JANXNM010000148.1 GCA_025354065.1 Synechococcales cyanobacterium 340R_concoct_173_sub
TGGCTACAAAGTCAGCACATTAGAAATGTCCGAAGGCGAAGAAGCCGGAATCAAATCCGTCACCATTGAAATTGATGGACGCTATGCCTATGGTTATCTCAAAGTCGAAAAGGGCACCCATCGCCTAGTCCGTATTTCGCCCTTTAATGCCAACGACAAACGACAAACCAGCTTTGCCGGGATTGAAGTAATGCCGCTAATTGACTATGAGGTACAGTTGGATATTCCTGAAAAAGATCTAGAAATTACAACCTCTCGGGCGGGCGGAAAAGGTGGACAGAATGTAAACAAAGTTGAAACGGCTGTTCGGATTACCCATTTGCCGACACGAATTGCGGTGCGCTGTACTGAAGAACGGAGTCAATTACAAAATAAAGAAAAAGCCTTGGCAATTCTCAAATCAAAACTTCTGGTGATTGCTCAAGAACAAAAGGCAAAAGAAATCGCTGAAATTCGTGGCGATATTGTGGAAGCGGCTTGGGGAATGCAAATCCGTAACTATGTGTTTAATCCCTACCAAATGGTGAAAGATTTACGCACTAGTTACGAAACAACCGCGATTCAAGATGTCATGGATGGCGAATTGGATCCCTTTATCGAAGCCTGTCTTCGTCAAGAAAATCAACTCGTCGAAAGCTGAATTTACAATTTCTAATTCCCTATTTCTTTTCTTCAACCTTCGGCGCATCGAGATCATTCAATGTTTCTAGCAAAATGCGTCGAGCTTCTAAACTCCAACCCCACTTTTGCAGCGCGATCGCCAATGTTCCGCCAATCATTGTTGCCATAAAATCAATAGATTGACCCGATGAAATGCCCAATAATAATCCCAGTCCTGCAATGCCCCAAAATGGAAGTGCAACCGATTGACGTTGAGTCATCACTGCTTTTGTAAACACATTCTTCGGCATCTCAGTTTCAAGCTGCTCTCTGGCTTCTTGACGCTGCTTGATAGAAGTCGAAATTCCCAGTTTTCGACGCAATTTCTCAATCTTACGGGCATCTGTGCTGTATTGCGTTAGTTCATCTTCCGCCATCAGAACCATGCGCTCATACTCACTCATACCCGATCGCTCCTTAGAATGCGTTACATTTCTTAAGCCTAATTGTACGGCGATCGGGGTCTTAGTATCAACTTTTCTAACCCTAAAAATTGATGCAAAAAAATAGTAAAACTGCGAAATTTGTCCGCCTTCAGGGACTAAAAAACCGATCGGACCCCATTGGAAAAGCTCCAAAAAAGTACGATCGGTTTTCTAAGCGATTAACTCAAACTATCAATTCAACTTCTTATGAATTCAAATTAGTAGTCGAAGTCATTACCCGCCATAGCCCCTTGAGGAGAGCCGCCCGCTTTCGGTTCAGGCATATCAACGACGATGCACTCAGTGGTCAAGACCATAGCGGCGATCGAAGCTGCGTTTTGCAGTGCAGAACGAGTTACTTTAGCCGGATCAACAATCCCAGCTTCCAGCATGTCAACATACTCATTGTTCGCTGCGTTGTAGCCATAGTTGAAGTCTTTTTCCTTCACACGCTCAGCGACAACCGCGCCGTTCTGGCCTGCATTTTCAGCAATCCGCTTCAGAGGAGCAACCAACGCACGAGAGACAATCAATGCGCCTGTGAGTTCCTCGTCCTTCAAGTTTTCATTCGCCCAAGTGACCAACTCAGGAGCCAAATGCGCCAAGGTTGTACCACCACCGGGAACGATGCCTTCTTCAACTGCTGCTTTGGTCGCATTGATTGCATCTTCAAGACGCAATTTACGATCTTTCATTTCAGTTTCAGTCGCCGCACCCACCTTAATGACAGCAACGCCGCCCGCCAGTTTAGCCAAACGCTCTTGTAGCTTTTCCTTGTCGTAGGACGACTCAGATTCATCCATTTGACGACGGATTTGGCCGACGCGTTCTTTAACAGCCGCTTCATTGCCTTCAGCAACAATCGTGGTGTTGTCCTTGTTGATGGTGATGCGACGAGCGGATCCCATCATTTCCAAGGTTGCAGTATCAATCTTCAAACCTGCGTCTTCAGTAATCAGGGTGCCGCCTGTCAATACTGCGATGTCTTCCAACATGGCCTTACGACGATCGCCAAAGCCAGGAGCCTTCACAGCCGCGACATTCAACACACCGCGCAACCGGTTGACAACCAAAGTCGCCAGCGCTTCTTTCTCGATGTCTTCAGCAATAATCACCAAAGGACGACCCGATCGGGCAACTTGCTCAAGGACCGGAACCAATTCCTGAACCATGGTGACTTTTTTGTCAGTGATCAGGATGTATGGGTTTTCCATCACCGCTTCCATCCGATCGGTATCGGTGGCGAAGTAAGGCGAAATGTAGCCTTTCTCAAAGCGCATTCCTTCAGTGATTTCCAGCTCAGTCGTCATCGACTTGCCTTCTTCAAGGGAAATAACGCCTTCCTTACCGACTTTATCCATCGCATCGGCGATCATTTGGCCGACTTCGTTGTCGTTACCCGCTGAGATAGACCCAACTTGAGCAATAGACTTAGAATCTTCAACCGGGCGGGCGTGTTCCTTAATTTTGTCAACCAAGAACGTTGTGGCTTTATCAATACCACGCTTCAGCAAAATTGCATTTGCGCCAGCCGCGACGTTCCGCAAGCCTTCTTTGACGATCGCATGAGCCAATACGGTTGCCGTCGTTGTCCCATCGCCTGCTGCATCATTAGTCTTGGACGCGGCTTGACGAATCAACGCAACGCCTGTGTTCTCAATGTTGTCTTCGAGTTCGATTTCTTTGGCGATCGTCACACCATCATTAATGATCTGAGGAGATCCAAACTTCTTTTCCAGAACAACGTTACGGCCCTTAGGACCAAGGGTCACAGCAACCGCTTCGGCCAGAATGTCCATACCGCGTTCAAGGGCGCGACGTGCGTTCTCGTTATATACAATGCGCTTAGCCATGGGTCTTACTTCTCTGTGAGTGGGTTAAATAAAAGACTCAGACCATCCGAAATCGTGGCGATCGGTGGGTGCTGAATAAAAGTTGCAATCTTAGCTAACAACCGCAAGGATGTCGCGCTCGGTCAACAGTACGTAGTCGTCGCCGCCCAATTTCACGTCAGTTCCAGCGTACTTAGAGTACAGAACCTTGTTGCCGATTTGAACTTCCATTGCTTGGAATGCACCGTCGTCACCGCGCTTGCCGGGACCGACTTGCATGACTTCGCCGATTTGGGGCTTTTCTTTAGCGTTATCAGGAAGGATGATTCCACCTGCGGTTTTTTCTTCAGCTTCAGACACACGCACGAAGACGCGATCGCCCAAAGGCTTTACGGTTGATACAGTTAAAGTTACGGATGCCATGTCAATTCTCCAAACGCGTTAACGAAATATTTCTTACGAGAAGAGGCTACTGGACTCACCAGATAAATTAGCACTCTCTTTAGTTGACTGCTAATTTATCGAAAATTGGGTCTCCAGCGCAACAAGTAATGCTGTACGGCTTCCCGAACTGTATCGAGTTCTCCATCTTTGACATGAGCTTCGGGTTGAGCGGTAGCAATTTCAAATCCGTAGGCTAGTTTGTATAGATTCAGTAAAGATGCCTCAGACCATGAGGGATGTACGGAGGCCGTGATATTACTTAGTTATGGCTTCTATGGAATCTGTTTCTAACCCAGCATCATTTTGGTTATTTGGTTGAAGACTGAGGCCGTAGCAGACAACTGAGTGTAGCAAAGACGTAGGGTGAGTGAATTCTTACCCTATTTTTGTCTTTACCTATAGAAATAAGTAAACAAGCGATGCCCATGATTGTTATGATCACATAATCACTTGGCCAACCGAATGGCAATCATGTTGGATGCGATCGTTACAATTCTCTCGTTTTGGTTCAAACTACATTCTGGATGTTTTTGTAGAAATTCATGTTCAAACGGAGTTGGTTAGGAGTTGCTTTACGGGTAAAGGGTTCAGTCCTTCCCACTGTATTGCCAAGGTCGATCGTTTGCGGTTTTATGGCTGCTGCTGTGGTTCTATTTGCCCAACAAAATATTAATCTCTTCATTCCCCTAAAAGACAACCTAATTCCCAGTATCGTTTTAGGCCTACTCTTAGTATTTCTAGTATTTCGAACTAATACAGCCTACGATCGTTTTTGGGAAGGGCGCAAATGTTTAGGCACTATTATTATTAGTATTCGTAATCTGTCGAGACACATCTGGGTCTGTGGCAGAAATTCATCACAGCCAGAACGTGAAGTCCAACGCACCATACTTTATCTTTTGGCCGCGATTCCGTTTGTTACTAAGCATCATCTACGCAATGAATCCATGGGGGAAGGCGTAAAAATGCTATTGCCTCGCGATCGGTGGGAGAAATTGGGGCAAGGTGGAAATATTCCACTGGAAGTAATTTTTTGGATTAGTGACTATTTACAATCTGAATACCAATCCGGACGTTTAGACGTAAATCAATTGGTGGCAATGACAGGAATGTTGGATGCTATTGTGGGCGCGATCGCAGGCTGTGAACGCATTCTTAAAACACCCATGCCACTAGCCTATACAATTCATTTAAAACAGTTGTTATTGATTTATTGTTTATTTTTGCCATTTCAATTAGCGAAAGATTTAGGTTGGGTTGCCGTTCCTGTTGTTACGATCGTAAGCCTTACACTATTAGGCATTGAGGAAATTGGGGCCGAAATCGAAAATCCCTTTGGTACTGATGCCAATGATTTGCCGTTGGATGGCATTTGTGAAACTGTTCGATTGAATATTGAAGATCTAATCCGATTGTCGCCCGTCTCACCGTGAGGATACTAGTAGGAATTAAATTAATTTTAAAGCCTGTTGGTCTTTGGGATAATGTACTTTATTTTCTCCCTCAGCTAAGGGCACTAGCCTATTATTTTAGAAGGTAACAGGGCGGAGTTTGGTAGAATTAGGAAAGCGGTCAACGATCGCTCATTTCTCAAGTCAACATTTTAAATTCTTTGCCATGACTGACGATCGTACCTCCGAACTTACTCAACAAATCTTGGAGCTGGAAGCCAAACGCGATCGGCTCCAGGCTGAAATTGCGGAATCCCAAGACTATTTTGCGCGCTTTATGAAAGACAGTTTAGGGGATCTCGATCGTCGTCGTCAGGCTTTGCAGCTTTCGGTTGATCAATTAGAACGCCGTCAAACCCGAATTCAAGACGAAATGAAAGGAACATTCTCTGGGAGTTCTCAAGACATTGCTATTCGGGTTCAAAGTTTTAAAGACTACCTTACTGGAAGCCTCGAAGACCTAGTTCTCGCAGCCCAAAAACTTGACATCGGTCGGCCCGAATCTGAAATTGTGTCTGCCACACCCTCCCTCGTTTCGACCGTCAATAACACCATAGACGATCCTCAGTTTGCCCGAAGTGTGTATGAACAACAAACTGAAAAAATTCGCGCAGTGGTTAGAATTTTCCGCACAGAACCCGACTACTACGGTCCTGTTTGGAAGTTACGACGCACCTTTGAATCGATTCATGCCGATCGGATCAATGATTGGTTCTTTACCCAAGGTGGTCGAGGATCATTGAAGTCATTGGGTTCAAGATTGCAAAATATTCTTGTTGCATCGGCAGCTATTTCTATTCTTTATAATATTTATGGTGATAAGCTTCGGCCTTTGGTTTTGGCCAATAGTCCCGATCGATTGGGCGAATGGCGGCGGGGATTGCAGGATTGTTTGGGATTACGGCGCGATGACTTTGGGAACGATCGGGGGGTGATGTTGTTTGAAGTGCCGGAAACTATGGCAGCTCGGGCCGATCGGCTTCAGCAAGAAGGAAAAATGCCTTTGATCATCATTGACGAAACGGAAGATTTAGTTAGTTTGGCATTGTTACGATTTCCACTCTGGATCGCATTTGCACCTGATCCACAGAAGCTTCCCTACGCCACTCAGCCGGGTACCCCCAACTATTACTAAAGAATGAGGATTTAAATAAGACGGAGATTTCCTAGCAGACCGCGTAAATCAATTAGGCCATTCCTCACAATAAATATACTGGAAGCCCCCAGAATTGCGGGTTGGAAGCCTCCGGGCGGCTTATTCTTAGGAATCGCCTAACAACTGTTTCACGATCGCCACTGCCTTTGGATGAAACTGGAGTGCCACGTTTAGATAGTCTCCAGAAGCCACTTGTCCGCCCCAGCAATGCAGCAAATATACGTCATTGTTCGGCAATAGAACTGGCGCGGCATCCCGAGGCGATGTGTTGTAATTCACAGGCATCTGAGCTACGGCAACCTTTTCGGTGGCGATCGCTCTCACCAGGGCTAATTGATCATGCTTTTGAAAGACTGACCATTCTTCTTGCCAACGTTTAAATAGAGCTTGCGTTGCATCGTTATTGCGCCATACTATCAGACCGCTGTTGAATTGATGGGTATCGCTTGGAAGCAACTTTAATGTGTAATCAATTTCGACTGGAGCCACATGATCGCACATCCCCAGACTGGGCAACCGATCGAGAACCATCGCCATATCGCCATGAGCTAAATAATCCCACACTTCGGAAATAGACTTCAGCGGCAACATATCGGAATCAATGTAAAGCGTCTCTTGATAAGGGCTAAGTTCATTTAGGTGTGTTTTCACACTGCGAGACAAAAATGCATCACCCTTCATGGAAAGTTCAATTATGTCAACACCATAGGGTTGGAGCGAATGTTGTAGAGTAGAAAATGGAACTAATTCAAGGGTAGAATCACAAAAAATCGTAATTGGAATTTCGGGATTGAGTTGCCGCAATGCAATGGAGCTAATTAAGGCTGCTTGCAGATAAACGGCCTGACTCGTTGCACAATACACCACGCCACGATCGATCATACGAAATACTCTTTTTACAGGATTACAAATTAAGCAAAAATATCATACAGACTAATCAACCTCTAAGCTTCTGTGCGTTGCAACTCCAGTTGATTGGCGCGCAATTGACCACAAGCGGCATCGGCATCTAAGCCCCGCGACCTACGAACACTGACGGCTACATTTTTTGCTCTTAATGCTGCCATAAAAATTTGAAGCTGCCGATCGTTTGGGCGTTGGTAGTCCACCTCAGAAATAGGATTGTAGGGAATCAGATTAACGTGACATTGAAAGCCGCCCACCAGTTGAGCCAACTCATGAGCGTGCTGGGTCTGATCGTTTATGCCCGTCAGCACAATGTATTCAAAACTGACACGCCGTCCCGTGATGTTGACGTAATCTCGACATTCTTCGAGCAACGATTCTAATGGATAACGTTTGGCGGATGGGATGAGCTGTTCGCGGACTTGCTGGTTGGATGCGTGGAGGCTTACAGCAAGGGTGGCTTGCAGGTGCCGATCGGCGAGACGGGCAATTTGACCGGGAATTCCTACGGTGGAGATGGTAATAAACCGTTGACCAATGCCGATGTCTTGATTCATCGATCGGACCGATTCTAGTACAGTCTCAGTATTTAATAACGGCTCACCCATGCCCATAAACACCACATTGCTGACTCGTTCTTGGAAATCTGCTTGAACGGTCAAGATTTGATCGACAATCTCGTGGCGTTCTAAATTGCGCTTAAAGCCTCCTTTTCCGGTCGCACAAAAGTCACAGGCCATGGCACAGCCCACTTGGGAGGAAACACATACCGTTAGACGTTCTAGTTTTTGGCTGCCCGGTCGATAGGATGGAATGCCTACAGCTTCGATGATTTGACCATCGACCATTTCCAACAAAAATTTTACAGTCCCATCTTTGGAGGGCGCTCGGAAGGCAATCCGCGATCGGCCAATGTTAATATCCGCTACTGTTTCTCGCCATGCCTTGGGAAATACTGACACTTCCGACAACGATCGAATACCCCGCTGATAAATCCACTGGTGCAATTGCTTGCCGCGATAGGCGGGTTGTCCTTGGGCCTGCATCCAATTTGTCAATTCAGCGACATCAGCACCAACGAGTGGAGCAACCGAGGGCGTGGTGGGCATGGTGGGGGATGGGGCGTTCATGGATGGGGGCGCAGGAAATCAAGAGTGGTTTTATATTCTAGCGGGTCAATGGCGATCATAGAAATCCGACCCAACCAGAGGAAGCGAAATCACCCAAATGGGCCATAAAATAGATATGAAGGTTTGGCTAAGAGACCAATAAAGAATTCTTTGATTTATCTTCAGCATAACTTATGAAAAATCCTCATCGTAATATTACTATGTTTTCTGCTAACTCATGTTATTTACGATGGGAGGCAAATCTCGAAGGCGCTGAACCATTTCTAAAATAATTAATGATAGAAGCCATAACCTTTGAGCTTCTTTGTAATTTTGACTCTTATAAAACTATCCTATTTTTCGGCTGAGTCATCCCTACAAAACCGATTTGTATATGTCATCCCAACGCGCTAAGGGTTTCAACCCATCGACGAAAATTCCAATGGACATTCTCGCTGACGGGTTGGATATTCTTCCTGAACCGATCGTTATCACCACACCCGACGGACAGCTTCACTATGCAAACAAGGCTGCCATAGATCTGCTTCAAGGCGAAGGTAATATTCAGTCCAGCCAACTTCTAACTCAATCTATTCTTCAGTGGCTTCGGGCTGAAGATTGGACCCAAATTTCCTATCGAATGCAACGCGCAGCCTCCTACGATCTGGATGCAACCCTTTGTGTGGATGACTCTGCAAAATTCGTGGCTGTTGCGTTACGACGGCTTTCAACCCCCCACCCGGATGAGATGTGGCTCTGGCGGATTCAAGATCTGACTCAGCAGCGCCAACAGGAAGCAAATTGGCTAGAACAAACGGCAGTTCTAGAACGATCGAGTCGTCACATGTCAGAGTTTTTGTCGAATATGTCCCACGAGTTGAGAACGCCGCTCACGTCGATCTTGGGATTTTCATCGATGCTGAAACAAAAGATTTTTGGTGAATTGAATGAAAAACAGTATGTGTATGTTCAGCATATTCATCGAAGCGGACAATATCTGTTGGCATTGATCAATGATATTTTGGATTTTTCTAAAATTGAAGCGGGACAGTTATCGTTGGAGAAAACGAGTATTTCGATCGCGGTGATTTGTGATGAGAGCATTGAACTAGTTCAACAACAAGCTCAAATGCGCCAAATTATCATTGGCTCTCACCTTGATCCTAAACTCAAAACATTGTGGGCTGAGGATATTCGGGTTCGACAGATGTTGTTGAATTTATTATCGAATGCGGTGAAGTTTTCGGAAGAAGGCGGAGTGATAGAGGTGCGGACTACGGAGAAGGATGGAATGCTTTGTATTGCGGTCACAGATAATGGGATTGGCATTGCTTTGGACAAGCATCATTTAATTTTCAAACCCTTCCAGCAGGTGGACGAATCAATTGCCCGTCGTCGTCAAGGAACTGGGTTGGGCCTTGCGTTAACGAAGCATTTAGCTGAACTTCACGGCGGTACGGTCACATTTGAATCGGCAATGAATCAAGGGAGTTGTTTTGTGCTGAAATTGCCGATCGGATCTGGGCCGATCGCCTAGGGTGATTGCTTAGGGTGATTAGTGAGGTGTATTGTGTAAGGCAGTTGGACGGTGATTTGGAGTAATTCTATGATTTCGCAATTGTTGGCGTTTGAATTTACGTCACCGGGTCCGATCGCGTTAGAATTTGGGCCATTGCGAATGCATTGGTATGGCATCTTTATTGGAGGGGCTTTACTTTTAGGGGTGAATTTGTCCACTTGGCTGGCTGAACGCCGAAAGATGGATTCGGATATGGTGGCGGATCTTGCGTTTGCGTTAGTGTTGGGGGCATTGCCGGGGGCTAGGATTTACTATGTGTTGTTCCAATGGCGCGACTATGTAGGCCATCCTGAAAAAATGATTGCGATTTGGGAAGGTGGGATTGCAATTCATGGTGCAATTTTAGGTGGAATGTTGGCGGGATGGGCGTTTGCGCGGTGGAGAAAAGTCTCGTTTTGGGCGTTAACTGACATTGTGGTGCCATCGTTGATTTTGGGGCAGGCGATCGGGCGTTGGGGAAATTTTTTCAATTCGGAAGCCTATGGTGCGCCGACGGATTTACCTTGGAAGCTGTTGATTCCGCCCGATCGTCGAGTGGCAGGATTTGAATCTATTGCATATTATCATCCGACTTTTTTGTATGAGTCGGTGTGGAATTTGGGTGTGTTTGGATTAGTGATGGTGTTGGTGTTGAAGTTTGGCCAACGGCTGAAGCCGGGAATGCTGTTTTGTTTTTATAGTATTGCCTACGGTGGTGGACGATTTTGGATTGAGGGATTGCGGACAGATAGTTTGATGGCGGGACCGTTAAAGATGGCCCAGTTAGTGAGTTTGGCGGGAATTGTTTTAGGGGCGGTGGGTCTTTGGTGGTTCTCGAAAATGGAAAACCCCCAAAGGGCGAACCTTCGAGGGAAATAAGTTAGGGTGCATCTACCATTCTATTGTTCTCAGTTTGTTAGAGAAGTCCGGATGTTTTTCATCGTTTTGACAAAATTATGACTTTTTAAATTGATCTATCTAAGGACGACGAGGTTTTCTATGGCAGTTCCTAAGATCTATATCGTTGGTGTAGGACCGGGCGACCCGGATTTGCTGACGGTGAAAGCCGATCGGTTGATTCGCAATGCGGATATTGTTTTGTATACAGATTCATTGATTCCGCCGGAGATTATGGCGATCGCGAGACCGACTGCAAGTTTGATCACCACGGCTGATAAAAACCTAGATGAGATGTTGGCGTTGATGACGGCTTCGGCCAGATTGGGATTAAATGTAGTGCGATTGCATGATGGTGATCCTTGTTTGTATGGTGCAATTCAAGAACAAATGTCGGGGTTGTTAGCGGCGGGTTTAAATTTTGAAGTTGTGCCAGGGGTGAGTGCTTATCAATTGGCGGCGGCGAAGCTGAGGGTGGAACTGACGATACCGGAGCAAGTTCAGACTATTATTTTATCGCGTATGAGTGGTCGGACAATTGTGCCAGATGATCAGGAGCTTTCGAGTTTGGCGGCACACCGATCGAGTCTTTGTTTGTATTTAAGTGCGAAACATATTGAACAAGTTGAATCAAAATTACTATTGCATTATCCACCTGAAACACCTGTTGCTATTTGTTTTCGTTTGGGTTGGAAAGATGAAAAAATTATATTAGTAGCACTTTCGCAATTGAGAACTAAGAATGAAGAATTAGGACTGGTCCGATCGACTCTTTATGTGATTAGTCCGGCGTTGATGGCGGATACGGTGCCACAGGAGTTTGGCTATGCGGAACGATCGGAGTTTGCACAAGATTTGGGACGATCTCAGTTATATAATCCTGAATACGATGATCTACGATCGATTTGAGACGATCGATCGTTTAAACCACCATGTTCAATCCGAGTAAGGCAGTAGGATAGATTTAGAATAGATGGGGCTTTTAATGGAGGGCGATCGGTATGGCATTAATTACAACAAGATTTAGAAGCTTTGAGGAATATTTGGCGATGGATTCCTCTGATCTGCCGGAGGGATGTTTTGAATATTGGGACGGGGAGTTGATTGCAGTTATGTCTGAGTCTGGATTTAATGATTTGTTAGCAAATTATTTATTGGTTTTGCTGATGAATGCAGGAATTCCCTTGCCGTTGCTCCGTCCTCACTCTTGCGAGGTAGCTGTCCCTGGAAATCCTAAAACGCGATATCCAGACCTAACAATTTTGGATACGGTCCATATCCCTCTGATTGAACGAAGAAATACAATTACTCGTCAAATGCCGCCGCCACGGGTTTTGGTTGAAGTCGTTTCGCCTGGTGATGAAAGTTCTGATAATTATATTAGAGATTATCGAGAAAAACCCTCACAGTATGCAGCGATCGGTGTTCCTGAGATGTGGCGAATTGATCCCGATCGGGCATGGGTTCAAGTTGGAACTTTAATTACCGGAGAATATAATTTCATAACATTTCGGGGTGAAGAGACAATCGTTTCTCCTACATTTCCAAATTTAAATTTAACAGCGATTCAGGTATTGAGTGCAGGGAGATGAGAGGTAATCACCAAATTCTACTCATACTCAATACAAATCCAGGCATCACTTCACTACAATCGATGGCATCTGATTCCAAGATTTCGACTTCTTGGTCCGATCGATACATCTCAACTTGTTTATTTTTCGGATTGATCAACAACCCCAACTTCACCCCTAACCGCTTATATTCCTCCATCTTCTCCTGCAAGGGTTTCAAATTATCTGTAGCCGATCGCAGTTCAATCACAAGATCAGGAACAACGGGAATAAACCCAACGATCGAAATCCCTTCAAGCCGAGACTTCTCAATCCAGGACACATCGGGAGATATCTTTCCGCCACCAATCGCCGTGAAATCATATCCACTAGAAGAGTCGAACCCTTGCCCTAAACTCTTCTGTCGGTTCCAATACCAAACTTGTCCCGCCAAATCTAAATTTCGTTCGCCGCTTTCACCACCTGTTGGAGACATAACAATCAATTCTCCATTAGCTGTTAATTCAAGGCGTAGGTCTGGATTATCAATGCAGAGGGCATCAAATTGCTCTGATGTCACTATCAATCTGGTATGACTCACATCTAATAGCAAGGGCGATCGATCGATCGTCGGCATCTCAACGGGTAAAGTTAGGGTACCTTTGACTGTCATAAACTCCCCATCTGTGAAATTTAAGATGTACTATTTACAATCTTATCATGTCGAATCTCAAGCTCAAATTAGGAGAACATGGGGTAGCGAGAGAATACAAGATTGATAACGATATTTTAGTTGATAACGTTGAAGGAATTTCTTTGGACTATACAAAATGCGACGCTTAGGGCGCATGGGCGCTGCGATCGCATCAGTCTCGGACTCAACGCCTTTGATGCCACCGTCAGCGACACTACCAAACCCAAATGAAAGAACTATTTAATAACGCTTTTTCCCAATCAATATTCTAAAATTTAGGAAAGTTCATCTGGGTCTATTCCTAATTCTCTGAGCTTTGCTGCAAGTCGATCGGCCCGTTGCTTTTCAGATTCAGCCCGTTGCTTTTCAGATTCAGCCCGTTGAGCTTCTGCCTCATTTTGTAACATAACTAGACTTCCGTCTGGATTATAAAAACGCAGCCAAGTTGTTGTTTCATTCCCGATCGTTCCATACCAAGATCCGAGCCAAAGTCCAAGTTTTTCACTCCAAAGCCAGCCGCGATCGTTGGGTTTCAGATCGATATAGTTCCCATTTAGATGCCAACCTTGAAATTTACTCGGATCAAACGGATCGTAAACAAAATAGTCGGTTGTTTTGAAGATCCGATCGTAGAGTTCTTTTTTTACACCAACATCAACCTTTTTTGTACTGCGAGACATCAGTTCAACAACCACATCAGGATAGCGGCCCTCTTCCTTCCAAACGACCCACCCTTGGCGCTCTTCTGTCCCGTCTACATCTAGCACCACAAAGAAATCCGGCCCTCTAAAATCTTGGTTCATAGCCTGAGTACTACTGTAGTACACAAACATATTGCCGCCCGCATAGAAATCTGTAGCGGGAGCACGATGATATTGATAGGAATCGATTAAGACATTGATTCCAATTCGGTGTCGATTACTTTCCAATGGTACTCCGTCATCAAAAATTAAATCTGTTGGAGGGGCAATCCAGCCAGCCGTTTCCTCTAAAGGTAACTCCGTGAGATCTGCGTTTCGGTCTATGTCCTTGGGTACGATCGGTTTGGATACAATGTTGACCATGGGTTCTGTCCTCGTCAAGGGGGGCTTGATTGGGTAATTTTAGTTTAACCGATCGATGCTTTTGAGCCACCTGCTGCCGCAATTCTTAAGACGATTTTAGTTCTATGACTCCATTACAAGGAAGTTCTAATTGAAATGTACTTCCTTGATTGGGAGCCGATCGACAAGTTAATCTGCCCTGATGATTCTCCGTGACAGTCTGATAGCTGATGGAAAGTCCCAGACCAGTCCCTTTGCCCACTGGTTTTGTCGTGAAAAACGGATCAAAAATTCGATCCATCACAACCTCATCTATTCCAATTCCATTGTCAATCACTTCAATGACGATCGTCTCACTAAGTGAGTTCAATTCAGTCTTAATTCTGAGTTTAGGAGAGAGTTTTGGATTGATTTCAAGTTGTAGTTCGATGGCATCGATCGCATTACTCAGAAGCTGCATAAACACCTGATTGAGTTGGGCCGGATAACAAGTGATCTGCGGCAGATCCCCGTACTCTTTAAATATCTGAATTTCGGGACGATTGTTTCTTTCTTTGAGACGATATTGCAAAAGCATGAGCGTATTTTCTAAGCCTTCATAGAGATCTACTATCTTCACTTCTGATTCATCATGGCGAGAAAAATTGCGCAGTGACAGCACAATCTCACGAATCCGATCGGTTCCCAACTGCATCGACGACAATGCCTGTGGTAAGTCCTGAGCAATGAATTCTAGATCTAAATCAAGAGCCTTAATTTTAATCTCCTCCGGCACCTCAATGCAGGAATTATCATAGAGTTTCAACAGATCCAATAGCCCCAAACTATATTCACTAATATAGATCAAATTCCCCGCAATAAAATTTGCAGGGTTATTGATTTCATGGGCAATCCCCGCCACCAAACTACCTAGACTCGCCATTTTTTCCTGTTGAATAAGTTGGGCTTGGGAGGCTTTGAGATCCGCTAGTGCTGATTGAAGCTGTTGGGATTGCTGTTGGCTATGCTCTAGTAGTTCTGCTTGCCGGAGCGCAACCCCAAGCTGAGTGCCTACCTGAGTCAGTATCGTTAGCTCATCAGGTCGCCAAGTCCGAGGGCCATCATTTTGGTAAGCCGCCAGAAGACCCCATAGACCGCAATCATGGAAAAGACCAACGATCACATAAGCCCGCGCTTCATACTGTTCCAGTGTCTGAATATAGCAAGAGGTAAATCCTTGAGTATAAATATCATCCGCTATGCGTAGGACTGAACCGTGACTAAAAATTTCCCCTTTAGTGTATTGAATATGGCTGTCAAAGGTGATATTAGATAGGAGCTTTAGAGTGCATTCACTGATATTTTTTATTAAGGTATCGTCGTCTATTTGTTGGGAGCGGAGGCTTGTCCATTTTGGATCATAATCCTCAGCAACAAATTCTCCGCTCCAATCGGGGTTAAAGCGGTAAATCACCGTCCGATCGCATTGCAATAGATGGCGAACTTCTTCGACCGTTCGTTTAAAAATTTTGTCTAGATCTAATGAAGCCCGAATCCGGTCGATCGCCTGGGATAGCTGTTGTTGTTGCGCGAGGCGTTTTTGTTCAGCAGCTTTACCTACTTGAGTAACCTGCTCTAATAGGTCGTCCTGTTGAATTACCACACTTAAGTTATCAGCCGCCTGCTGCGTGAAGGCCACCTCCATGGGTGTCCAATCCCGAAGGACTTTACATTGATGAATACAAATTAATCCCCATAACTCCGTGCCCTTGAATAAGGGAGCAACCATATTGGCCCGAATCTGAAATTTTGCTAGAACCTCAAGGTAGCAAGGGGCATATCCCTGCGCGTAAATGTCAGAAATTGCGTTAATCCGACCTTCTTGATACAGCGGCGCAAACTGTTCCCTAAAACAATGATCCGTCACGCGCATCTCTAGGGCCGATGGCACTATCGGATTGACAGATTCAGCAATTAATTCCCCTTCCCAATCCTGCTCTGGATAAAACTGAAAAATTCCTACCCGATCGGCCTTAAGAATCGATCGAATCTCTGTCACACTGATTTGAAAATTGGTTGATATCTTGAATGAGGCTCGAATTCGGGCAAGAACTCTAGCTAAAACCTTCTGATAGCCAAGGTTGGACATAGGGTAAATCGGTGACCCAGAATGCACTGTATTAAGATTCATAGGAGATATGGGTTTTCAAATATAGCAGGTTGTATTCCCATCAGGATAACAATGAATGCCAATAACCATCCTCAACTTAAGCATCTCAATTTAAGTATTTTTAACTTTGCTCCTCCTGACAATTTTGCTGAAGTGCATAGACTTTAAAACGTTCCATATCGGCTTGCAATGCCCCTTCAACTACAGAACCCAAAGATAAGCCCTCCATTAATTGTCGAATGATCATCGGTACGGAATAGGCGACTGTAAGTTTGACAATGCTGCCGTCTACGCCCCGATCGTAAAACCGAATGGCTCCACGATTTGGCAATCCATCGATAGATTTCCATTGAATGATTTGGTGATGAATCTGCTTAACAATGCGGGACTGCCATGAAAACTCAAGACTTCCTGAAGCCAATTTCCATACTGATAGATCGGGTTCATTAGGGTTGATACTCACTGAGTCAATCCATTTCATCCAGTTGGGCATCAATTCAATATTTTCCCAAAGGCTCCATACTTCATCGATCGGACAGGGAATTTCCACTTGTACGGTATGCTCTAGCCAATCTTTCATATCAACCTCTCGTAGAAATATCAAACTCGCCCCACAATCTAACGAAACTTGCCAGCATCGCTTTGATTTACGGTCTGGCTAACGATTGTAACGTTTTGTGGTTCTGGATTCCAGCGTTACAATCACTAAAACCCTGACCAAAACAATGGCCAAAATCTTGTCGCTAAATTATTGAGTCCAATTATGAATTCCCCCTTGTCGCGATCGCTGCCCTTATCTCTTTTGCTTTTTACCTTGAGCGCCTGTGCCACAATACCAGTGCCGGGCCGAGGCATCGTCAATCCACCGTCATTGCGCCCAGTCAAACCGTTGATGGAAGGAAGAGGGAACGCCATCGTTGTCAGTAAAGACTCCAAAAACCCTACCGATCGAATCAAATTAGAAACACCAAACCCGAAGTCCAGAAAACCTGCTCAATCCAGCACAAAATCGCTATCTACCACCGAACTTAAAGCCAAGCTCCAGGACGCAGAAGACAAGTCCGCTAGCGCTCGTAGCCTGTCCCAATCGGCTCAAACCCCGGAAGATTGGCAATTAGTTGTCCAGCGCTGGCAAAAATCTATTGACATTCTCAAACCGTTGTCTACTCAAAATACCGCCATTAGCACCCAAATCCAGCAGGTTTTGACGGATGCTCGTATGGGACAAGCTCGCGCTCAACAAGAAGCTGAAGGATTGGCTAAAGGAAGTTCGACTCCACTCCAAGTCGATCGGAGCAAGTCCGGCAAAACCCAAGGCTTGATTTATGGCGACATCCCCTCACCCTCCCCAAGTCCGTCTAAAGCTCCGACGGTCAATCCACCTCAAAATCCAACCCAAAATCCACCATCTCCAAAGAATTAGCGCTATAGTAATTAAACAATTCAGCTTTTCACAAAGTTGAGTCGCAGTACGGGGCTGTACCGGTTTCGACAGGTTGGCGAACGTTATGCTGTGATACAGGTCGAGAGGGAGTCCACTCTCGTTAATCGAGGCTCAAAACAAATAGATGCAAACAACATCAAAACCTTCTCTCGTAAAGCTGCACCAGTTGCTGCCTAAATAACCTTTTAATCTAGGTTCGAGAGCCTC
>JANXNM010000176.1 GCA_025354065.1 Synechococcales cyanobacterium 340R_concoct_173_sub
AATGGATTTGCCGGGACAACACGTTTGTACAAATAGCTATCAAACGTCAGCTTCTGAACATCAATGTCACTACACATTTCCACAAAAGCTTCACGAGTTGCGTCGCTACGGTAGAACACACGCTGAAGGATATCCAACACCAAATAGGTGATGCCGTATTCCTTATCCCAACGCTTAATGTAAACCTTCAAATCTGCTTCAGTCGGGATTCTAGATCCATTTTCAGAAAACTCAACGATCGCTTCCGCACACATACGAGCCGATTTTGCTGCAAAGTAAATGCCTTCACCGGACGATTTAGTGACAGTTCCCGCCGCATCACCGACTAAGGCAACTCGACCGACAACCCGACGAGGTCTTGGATGTTCAGGAATAGGATGAGCTTCAACGCGAATAATTTTACCGCCGCGTAGCTTTTCCGCTGCCCGAGTCCGAATTCCAGCTTGGAGTTTCTTGATCTGAGCTTGGTTCGGCTTCATGGTCCCGGTTCCAACGGCAACATGATCGTGTTTTGGGAACACCCAAGCATAGAAGTCCGTTGATACGTCGTCTCCGACATACATTTCAGCCAAGTCATCGTAGTACGCCATCTTGTCAGGTGGCAGCATGATCCGCTCTTGGAACGCAATTGCATAGTTGTAGTCACCCGCATCAATTGCTTTGGCAACCCGCGAATTTGCGCCATCCGCACCTACAACTAGATCCACAACCAGCTTCTTATCCACGCCCTCAATTCCATTGGAATGATCTGCGTAATGCAGGGTGTAAGACCCCGTGCTTGTGGTGGGTAGCTCCAACTTGTACATGGTGCCATTAATCAGCTTTGCACCTAGTGATGCAGCCCGAGTCCGTAGAAATTCATCAAATACTTCACGGCGGACCATACCAATGTATTCGTCCTTCTTCAGCGTCTGACCAATATCCACCTCAACATCTGAAGGGGAAATCATCTTCATCCGTCGAACCTTACGATCGATGATGCTTTCCGGCAAATCAAATTCTTGCACCATACAAAGTGGAATCGCACCACCGCAGGGTTTCACATTGTCTAACTTACGTTCAATTAAGAACGTCTCAATCCCAGCCTTTGCCAAGACTTCCGCCGCACAGGATCCAGCCGGACCTCCACCAACAACAGCTACGCGTAGTGCCAAAGCCCTATCTCCAAATAACGTCTAGAACTTACAAATGCGATCGTAGCATGGAGAATTTGGTCGCTGAGTCGGTCTAATACAAAGTTGAAACAGAGCTTAACATGAGATACGGAACGCATTGAAAGCCGCGTCAGAGCAAAAAGCTCCGAAAATTTTAACAATTGAATAATCCCTGAAGAACTACGCTCCCTAAATTAAGTTTCTTTACTAGGACGTGTGGGATACATTCAGACTCATTGTTTTAAGAGTATCTATCTGCTAATGGAAGATGACAAGCCATCACTTCCGTAAATTTTTAATAAGATTAAGCAGTTTGTGGCGATTTTTCCGGATTCTGTAAAGTTAAAGTGAAGAGTGGGTAACCATTTAAGAAATTCCGTATATTTACTGAATTTGAGCATTAATCAACCGACCGCTATGGTTATTTAGTGAAATAAATTGCTCTACATAATTTTAGGCAACCAACTATGAATACAACTTTACAAATCATCTACCGATTTAGCATTTTAGTCCCGATCGGGTTCTGTACATCTGAGGTCATTAGTATGGGGGTCCCTGCCTCCGTCAAAGCACCTGCGATCGCCGAAACCACAGCCGTTGGATCGCCGAAAGATATTTTCGTGCCCCAACCTAATAATCCGCCTCTGTTCACACGAGGTTCGGGAACGCGCTAGGAATCCGAGTTTGTAATAGATACAGGCTAGTACCGTAAAGCAGTGATACAAGTGATACAGATGTATATCGTCTGCATATCATCAATAGAGCAGCCTAAGCTTTAGAGTGAATAAGGCGATGATGATTCAGATGATGCGTAAGAGGCGATTTGATGACGGTGAATCCGCAGGACTATGCCAATATCGACTTGGCTCCCCTAATTGACCATTCTCTACTAAGCCCCAGTGCGATCGGATTGCAGGTAGAGCAGTTTTGTAATGAAGCGGATTTGCGCGGGTTTGCCGCAGTCTGTGTACCCCCTTGTCATGTCAAGAAGGCCGTTGAACTATTGCATAACAAAAAGCCAAGGGTCTGCACGGTGATTGGGTTTCCGACAGGATTTTCAACGAGTTCCACGAAGCTATATGAAGCCCTTGAAGCGGCAGAGTTTGGGGCGACGGAATTGGATGTGGTGATTAATATTGGTTGGCTAAAAGAAGGCCGATCGGATGATGTGCATCGAGAACTCGCTCAAATTTGTGAGGAAACGGGATGCATGATTAAGGCAATTTTGGAAATGGCGCTGCTGACGGATGGGGAAAAGCGTCTGGCGGCAGAGCTAGCGATGGATGCAGGGGCGGCCTTTTTGAAAACCAGTACAGGTTGGGTTGGTGGAGCAACGGTAGAAGATGTGCGAATTTTGAAGGAAATTAGTCGCGATCGGGTTGGCATCAAGGCATCGGGGGGCATTCGGACCCTAGAAAAAGCTATGGAATTAATCCTGGCCGGGGCAACTCGGATTGGAACGTCTCGAGGGATGGAATTGCTGAAGGCTCAGAGTGGGCGATAATTCAGTAGACGAGAATTCTTGAAAACTCTATGAACAATATTCTATGCGCGACATCTTAATGAACAGCAGCTTATGACTAGCGATCGGGATGAACGTAATGCCCGAACCTACCGCGTCACCGGAATCAATCTTCGTAGCAAACCGTCTGGGGAAGCCGATCGGATGATGACGATTTTGACGAAAGAGGCGGGATTGATTCGGGTAATTGCACCCAGTGCCCGGAAGCAGAAGTCCAGCTTATCGGGCCGCAGTTCATTGTTTGTAGTAAACGACTTACTAATTGCGCGGGGCAAGTCCATGGATAAAATCACCCAAGCAGAGTCAATTGAATCGTTTCCAAAACTCGCCCTCGACATTCGTAAACTCACCGCCAGCCAATATCTAGCCGAACTCGCCCTCCAGCAAGCCCAGAGCGATCAATCTCAGGAAGGACTGTTTTATCTTTTGATGGAACATTTACATCGATTGCAAGCCGCTGCACCCGAAGAAATCTTGGCTCGGTTGACCCATGCCATCTATCAGCTTTTAGCAATAGCTGGGGTTGCCCCGCAGATGTATCGTTGTTGTCTGAGTGGAGAAATTCTAGAACCTGAAGTAGGAAATCCGGTGTGGCGGGCGGCTTTTAGTGTAGAGGCGGGGGGAGCAGTAACGTTGGCAGCATTGGCAGCTTGGCGATCGGAGCAGCAGGGTGAAATACCAGAAGACGATCGGGAAATACAGGCTGGATCTGGAGCGGTGACAGCAAGGGCGGCGGTGACTCGGGTTGCAGAACGTCCGGTGCAGCTCTATTCTCCCAAACAAGCCTCTCGGCCCACTCAGCTTGGCGCTATTCAAATGACGCTGATGCAGCAACTATCGGGGAAAGAGTTACCCTATTTGGATCCAGAAACCCTTCCCCAAGGCATGAATCCCGACATGGCATGGCGATCGATTGAACGACTTTTACGATCCTGTGCTCATTACCATTTCGATCGACCGATCCGATCGGCGACATTATTAGATCAACTCTTTTAGGCAAATTGAGTACGAAATTCATATTTTGAAGTGCTTTAAGATACTCGTAGCGTAGAATCGATCGCCGATTCGTCCGACTTCGAATAAGATGCAGGTGCTAAACTATTAACAGACATTTCCGCGACTGAGGATCTATTAATATCCTAATCAATGTCTTATTTACTTTCATTTCATGATAATTTTTCTTCTCCACATTAGGCTATAAAACCCGGCAGTATGCACAATCCTGTGTCCCCCCAACCGTCCCGAAAAACAACGCCCCCAACGCCTGGAAACCCGACTTCCCGTGGAAAATCAGCGGGGAATCAGGGCAGCCCATTTGGGGATGAATCTAAAGTTATTCCGTTCGATAAGGCCAAGGTATTGCTTCAAGATTCTTCAGACCCATCAATCCATCGGCCACTTCTTAAGGGTGGAGAGCTTCAGGAGCCATTAGTCCAGCTTGAAGCCTTGGTCCAGCCTGAAGTTCCGCAACAGCGAGGCTTTCTTCCTGTGTTAAAAAATCGTGCTTTCTTGACGCTGTGGTCAGGTCAGGTTTTTTCGCAGTTGGCCGACAAAGTTTACTTAGTCTTAATGATTGCGCTGATTGCATCCCGGTTTCAACAGGACAACCAACCCATCAGCGGTTGGGTATCATCGACGATGATTGCTTCAACGATTCCAGCGATTTTATTTGGTTCTATTGCTGGCGTTTATGTCGATCGGTGGTCCAAGAAAGGCGTTTTAGTCGCGACCAACTTGTTACGTGGACTGTTGGTTTTTTCGCTTCCGGTAATGTTGTGGGCCGTGAAAGACTGGGCACCTTGGGGCGAGACTCCGGTGGGGTTTGCGTTAATGTTAGTGATCACATTTTTAGTATCCACCTTGACGCAGTTCTTTGCGCCTGCTGAGCAATCGGTGATGCCTCTTTTGGTGGAAAAAGAAAATCTTCTGTCTGCTAATTCGTTGTACACCACCACGATGATGGCCTCGGTGATTATTGGATTTGCTGTTGGGGAGCCGCTGTTGGCGTTGGCTGATCAGCTTTTTTCAGGCTTGGGCGTGATGGATTTAGGCAAAGAACTGGTGGTGGGCGGCGGCTATGCGATCGCAGGTCTATTGCTCCTATTGCTCAAAACAGGTGAAGTCCCCGTCGATAAAACGATCGAACGTCCCCACGTATTTGCCGATATTAAAGATGGATTGAACTACCTTGGCAAACAAGCCCATGTGCGGGCAGCCTTGATTCAGCTCGTGATTTTGTTCTCAGTCTTTGCAGCATTATCGGTGTTAGCCGTGCGGTTGGCTGAAGTGATGCCCGAAATAAAATCGTCACAATTTGGCTTTTTGTTGGCAGCAGGCGGTTTGGGCATGGCCATGGGTGCGACGTTGTTGGGCAACTTTGGTCAGCGAATTTCAAACAATCGACTTGCGCTGTACGGCTCAACGGGCGTGGCGGTGGCCTTGTCGGCCTTGGCATTCACGTACACTCATTTCTGGCCGTCCTTTGGGTGTTTAGCATTGGTGGGATTTTTTGCGGCGGCGATCGGGATTCCCATGCAAACTACCATTCAACAAGAAACCCCGGAAGACATGCGGGGCAAGGTATTTGGCCTGCAAAATAATGCGGTGAACATTGCTTTGAGTTTGCCATTGGTGTTGGCAGGCATTGGGGAATCGGCGTTGGGGTTGAAGGTCGTATTTTTATGTTTGTCAGCGATCGTGCTGGGTGGCGGAGCCTTGACTTGGTATATCACCCGTGACGGTATTCCCGAGACTGAAGTTTAAGTGTCTGTTAAATGTCCGTCCTCACCCATAATGGACTGAGACTCAAAGACGGTTTAAGCTCATTTAGGACACAACGGTAGAAAACATGCATATTGCTTGGTTAGGGAAAAAGTCGCCATTTTGTGGCAACGTTACCTACGGTCGAGAAGTCACAAATTCACTTCTCGATCGAGAGCATCACGTTAGCTTTTTTCACTTTTCCCAAGACGATAATGAAGAAGAGAATAGTGCTGAATTCGCCCCTAATTTTCAGGAAGTAACCATTCCGTTTTTGTTCAAATCTCAGATTTATACATTACCCAAGTTACGATCGAGCAAGCTTCTGTACCGGGCACTTCGACGGTTGAAGCCTGATGTAGTCCATGCCTCGCTCACATTGTCGCCCCTTGATTTTCGATTGCCGGAATTATGTGAAGACTTAGATGTACCGTTGGTTGCGACCTTTCATCCGGCGTTTGATAATCAGGTGCGAAACTGGGCTTCGGGGACTCAATATTTGATGTATCAGCTTTATGCCCCCGCGCTGGCTCATTACGATCGGGTGATTGTTTTCTCCTACTTACAGAAAGATCTGTTGATCAAGTTAGGCGTGGGGAGCAATAGGATTGCCGTGATTCCCAACGGCGTTGATGTGGATAAATATTGCCCCAGTTCCATCCCGAAAAAAGACATGGCAATGCGGCAAGCTTGGGGTAACGATCGTATTTTTGTATATCAAGGTCGTATTGCACCAGAGAAAAATGTTGAAGCGCTGCTTAAAGCCTGGAAATCGGCGAATATGGGCGCTGACAGTCGGTTGTTGATGGTGGGGAGTGGGCCGTTGTTGCCATCGTTGAAGGCGCAGTACGGCGAGGAGATTGGAGTGCAATGGCTAGGATTTGTGGCGGAAGAAAGTCGGCGGATTGAGATTTTACGCAGTGCGGATGTATACATTTTGCCGTCACTAGTGGAAGGATTATCGTTGTCATTACTCGAAGCCATGGCTTGCGGATTGGCCTGTATTGCGACGGATGCAGGTGCGGATGGGGAAGTGCTGGAGAAAGGTGCGGGGATTATTATGCGGACCAATCAGTCTGTAGCGACTCAGTTGCAAACACTGTTACCGTTGTTTCGCGACCATCCAGGACTAACGCAATTGCTGGGACAAAAGGCTCGCGATCGGGTTTTGGAACGGTATACTTTGAGCCAGAACATTAAGGATGTGGAAGCACTGTATGCGGAAGTCTGTCAGAAGGGCAAGATGGCTCCGGTTGCGAGTAGTCTTCGGGCTTCGTTTGGGTTAAGCAAAGGGCTGGCCTCTCGGTAGGAATTTGGTGATTTTTGAACAGATGGGTGAAGACTACCTAATATTTTTTAATCACTTTTATACCAATTAATTCTATCGAGGCGATACTCCCGAACAGGAAGAAATTGCTTTGCTTTGCGATGATGATTGGAATCTTTCAAACCAAGTTGAGATATTGGCTCTATGGCTAGAAAATAACGGAAATAATCTTCCGGTTGGGTCATACGTGGCAGATATTGGTTTTCATTGGCGACGAGACGCAGGTGGTGGTGCAAATCTTTACACCTGAAGCGGTTCAATTAGCTTTTGATTTAACGCAGGGGTAACCGTGGTTGGTGAATGCTTTAGCGAAAGAAGTCGTTGAAGAACTGGTGATAGATTCGACTATTTTATTACACCTATTCATTTATGCACCATGGTGAACAAGGTCGAGAGATTACCGTAATTTTTGCTTAAATTACTCGATCGATCGCACCACCGCCACACTCTGACCCGCCACTAACTCAATCTGTTCGCCTTTGTCTTCCCGAACGCCCAAGGGAATCTGTTCAATGGCGAGTCTCAACCACTGATGATCTTGAGTCCCAATCGCGATCGAGGTTTCCGGGAAAGCCACGGTCATTCCGACAACAACATCAGATTTTTGGGTGAATTGGAAAACATGCTGGCCTAAATCGCCGAAATTACAAAGCTTCAAAACGCCCACAGTCATCCGTTTGCCGTAGCCCTGGGCGGATAGCATCAAGAACTCATCCTCATAACCCGCAATAGCCCAGCCCACAAAACGTTCCAGCTTCAAGACTTTAGTAAGTTGCCCACCTGTGGCCGTACGACTAGTCAGAGGCAAGGTATCTCGGTTAATCTCGACTCGCATCACACGACCCATACTCGTACAAACTACCAACTGATCGCCTTCTTCGACCAATCCCATGTGACAGACCCGATCGTCGTCTTTTAGTTTAAACGCCACTAAGCCGCGATTGGTCACATCGGACAATTCAGATAAGGCAATTCGTTTAATTTTTCCCTGTTTTGTCAACATTAACAGCGCTTGATTTTCTGCATCATCCGGCAAAGTAAAAAGAGCCACGATCGCCCCATTCTCGGTCCCAGCACTGCTCGGCAAACAGGACAACAATGAAACACCGTCACCTTTTGGAATATCCTTTACAGCCAGAGGATATATTTTGCCTTGAGCCGTCAAGACTAGCAGCCCTTCATTGAGCATCAGAAATTCGGTTTGCACCGTCGGGTCTTCAACGGGCGTGAAGGCTTCTTCCAACTCCTGGATCGACAATGCATGATCGGCTTCATATCCAGTCAACCCCACGCGTCTAATCAATCCGCCATGGGTCAGTTCGATCGCATTCTCCTCTTCTTCTAGTTCCAGAACCTTGGGCGCAGGTTTAACGATCGGTTTAAATGATCTTGGAATAGCGATCGCCGATGACAGGTCTGGGGCGGGAGACTCTACTTCGATTGGCAACTCTTCGGCGATAATATCGACAACCACCTCATCAAGCAGTTCATCAGTCACCACCACATTTTTCGCGATCGTCGGAACCACCGCTTCGACTTTTGGCGATCGGGTTTTCGGAATTTTAACAGTCTTAGGCGGTGTATTGCTCTGAACAATTCGGGTACGACGCGCATCGCCAAATTGTTTTTTTAACGATCGCAAGTCCTTTTTCATCGCCTTGAGCAATTCATGACGATCGTTCAAAACTTTCTGCAACCCTGCAACCTTAACCGTCAATTCCTGAAATTCTTTTTGAAGATTAGTGCGCTCTAATCCAGTCAAACGGCGCAATGGCATTCCCAACACCGCATCCGCCTGACGATCGCTCATGTCAAAACGATCTTGCATAGTCAATTTTGCCGTGGTGCCATCGGGCGAATTTCGCAAAATATCAATCACATCATCCAAATTAGACAGCGCCAATAACCAACCTTCCACAATGTGCTGACGGCTTTCTAATTGATCGAGTTCGTAGCGATAACGCTTGGTCAGGGTTTCTTCACGAAAGGCCAAAAACTCTTGAAGGGCTTCCCGCAAGGTCATTTGCTTGGGTTTACGATCGGTCAAGGCCAACATGATGGTCCCGAAGGTATTTTGTAAAGCTGTTTGACGGTGCAAATCATCCAGAATTTTTTGAGTATTAGCATCACGTTTCAATTCAATTACAACCCGAATCCCTTCGCGATCGCTCTCATCCCGCAGGTCCGAAATTCCAACAATTTTCCCAGCATTAACCAATTCTGCAATTTTTTCAATCAACCCCGCTTTATTCACCTGATAGGGCAATTCCGTGATGATGATGGCACTTCGGCGATGTTTGCCCTTGCCCACGGACATTTCTTCAATGTTATGCACTCCCCGCACAATAATACTACCACGACCCGTGAGATAGGCTTCCCGAATACCATCCGTGCCCATAATCACGCCGCCCGTGGGGAAATCAGGACCGGGAATCAGCTTCAACAGTTTTTCATCGGGCAATTCTGGATTGTCAATCAGGGCAATCAATCCATCCACTATCTCATTCAGGTTGTGGGGCGGAATATTGGTCGCCATTCCCACCGCGATACCTGAAGAACCATTTAGCAATAAGAATGGCAATTGGGCTGGAAGTACGGTTGGCTCTTGCTGCGAGTTGTCAAAGTTGCCCACGAAGTCCACGGTCGCTTCGCCGATTTCCGTCAACATGGCCTCGTTACCAATCGGAGCTAGGCGAGTTTCCGTATACCGCATAGCAGCGGGCGGATCGTTGTCCACCGAGCCAAAATTGCCGTGCCCTCCCAAGAGCGGATATCGGGTCGAAAATTCTTGAACCAACCGCACCAGCGCATCATACACCGATTGGTCGCCGTGGGGATGATACTTACCCAACACATCCCCCACAACGCGGGCACATTTTCTAAAGGGCCGATCGGGCGTTAATCCTAGCTCATGCATTGCATAAAGAATGCGTCTGTGAACGGGTTTTAGGCCATCTCGGACATCCGGTAAGGCGCGCCCGACGATCACGCTCATGGCGTATTCCAAATAGGACTGCTGCATCTCCTGATGAAGGGCAGTCGGGATAATTTGTCCTGATTTAAGAATATCGAGCTGGTTTGCCATGATCGTACGGGGAGGACTGAACTAAAAGGTTGATGAGGATTGATTCAAATATCCGTAGACACTCTTATCACGATTTTGGAGATTACTGGTGAAACCAGTAGTGAAGACTAGCGGCGAAGATCCGTGCCTAACTCTAAATTTAACGATGAAGAATGCTGGATTGCAACACACATTTAGGCGATCGGGACAAAAAGTAGGAGAAAATAAAGCATCCATTTAGACTGCCCTTAACCCTAAGATACTTCGCTAAACCGATTCGGGGCTGTATCCTATGGCCATAGAGAAATGCAGTCTTGACCTTAACGCTGTTTTTATTGATCTACTTTGAATTGGATACCTAAAATCATGCCTGAATTACCAACACCCTTTGCTCAGACCATATTGTTAGTTGAAGATGATCCGACGAATGTTCGGGTATTTTCAAAGATTCTCAACAAGCGGGGGGGGCTAAATGTCCGCCATACGGAGAATGTGGAAGAAGTTTTGGCCATAGCGCAAGCCCAAGAAGTGGACTTGGTGTTGATGGATGTTTCGCTCTCCCACAGCATGTATCAAGGGAAGTCAGTGGACGGCATTCGGTTGACCCAAATATTGAAGGCAGACCCGAAAACCGCTAATCTTCCGGTAGTGCTGGTGACGGCCCATGCGATGGATGGCGATCGGGAAAATTTCCTGACCAAAAGTGGGGCTGATGATTATATTTCTAAACCCGTAACTGACCACGAGGCATTCGTTAAGCAAATTCGATCGCTCCTTCCGCCCTTAAGCGAATGATTTTCCAGGGAATCTATCTAGTAAGTTTGTACTCTTTTGCTCCGAGTTTGGCAAGTCATGAAATTATTGCGTACTCCGTTACTCTTGATGGCAGCAGCGGCGGGGCTAGCGGGTGTGGTTTATGGTATTGAATTTCATCGTCCCCCGACTCGCTCTCAGACCACTGTGAGTCCGACGACTGCGACGAGTCCAGCCCGGTTATTTGAGTTTCAGGAGCGCGAGATTCAGGGGCTATTAATTAAGACGGGGGAGACGGTGGTGGTTCTGGAAAAAGAAAAGACTTGGATGGTCCGATCGCCCTTGCCTATGGTTCCAGCGAATGAAGCCGTTGTGGCGTTTTTAACGAATTTATTGATGTCTCCCCGAGAACGTGTGATTCAGGTTCCAGCGACGCGCCGATCGGAGTTTGGGCTAGATCAACCGCTAGCAACGATCGAAATAACGACGGTCAATCAACAGCGTCATAGGCTAATTTTGGGACGGTTAAATTTCGATCG
This sequence comes from Synechococcales cyanobacterium 340R_concoct_173_sub, assembly GCA_025354065.1. Next base: position 11,120 of record JANXNM010000176.1, read on the forward strand.
GACTGGATTGTATGCGTTAGTTGATCCGTCCGTGAACCCAAATGCAGATCTCTCGGTCATGGTGGTGCCGACGAGTTTTGAAAGTGCTGTGATGCGTGATGGATTAGAATGGCGAAACTCGGTAACCCCTGGTAGGAAATCGAAATAGAATTATCGAATAATCTGAAGACGAGGCACAATAAGAACGATCGTATTAGTGTTCTAGCGAAGTTCTTTCATGTCCGCCACTGCCACAATCCTCTTCTCCTGTCCCGACCAAAAAGGGTTAGTCGCCAAACTTGCCAATTTCATCTATTCAAATGGTGGGAATATCATTCAGGCCGACCAGCATACCGACTTCTCGGCCCAACTGTTCATCACTCGGATTGAATGGCAATTAGACGGATTCAACTTACCGCGAGGTGTGATTAAACCTGCTTTTAGTGCGATCGCAGCGCCTATGAATGCAACCTGGCAGATTCATTTCTCAGAAGTAATTCCACGCATGGCCATTTGGGTGAGTAAGCAGGACCATTGTTTATTAGATTTGCTATGGCGACAAAAGGCAGGGGAATTGAATGGATCGGTATCATTAATTTTGAGCAATCATTTAGATCTAAAACCGATCGCAGATCAATTTGGTATTGACTATTACTATATTCCCATCACCAAAGACACCAAAGCTCAGCAAGAACTCAAACAACTCGAATTGCTCCAACATCACCAGATCAATTTGGTTGTATTGGCGAAGTATATGCAAGTGTTGTCTGCGGATTTTGTTGAAAAATTTCCCTGCGTCATCAACATTCACCATTCATTTCTCCCTGCGTTTGCCGGAGCCAATCCCTATCAGCGGGCCTACGATCGTGGGGTCAAAATAATAGGAGCGACGGCCCATTACGCAACTCCTGACCTAGATGAAGGCCCAATTATTGAACAGGATGTGATTCGGGTGACGCACCGAGATGACACAAAGGATTTGATTCGCAAGGGCAAAGATCTAGAACGAATGGTACTAGCACGGGCGGTTCGATCGCACCTTCAACATCGCGTGTTGGTCTACGGAAACCGGACTGTCGTATTTGCTTAAACAGCGGTTGATTAAACAGGCCGTAGAGGTGCCGATCGGCTGCAATTCCAAATTCGGAGTGAGCTTAGGTCGTTCTAACGATCGGTAGTTCTCCGTCCCTCTCATTCGCTATAATTCAGCCATCAACCTTAGCCATACATTCACTATGAAACGTAAACTCACAACCAGTGTTTGGAAAGAAGCAGAATGGTTCGTCGCCCAATGTATTGAAGTCGATGTCGCTAGTCAAGGTGAAACCCAAGAACTTGCGATCGTTAATCTACAAGAAGCCTTGGAACTCCATTTTGAGGCTCCCTGTGCAACTCGCTTCCCAAAAATGCAACTCATTGAAGTGGAAATCGCCGCATGAAGCCACTTCCCTATCGAGAAGTTAAACGCAAACTCGAAGCCGCAGGATTTACTCAAGTTAGCCAAAAGGGAAGTCACGTCAAATTTGTAAAAGAAACGGAGAACGAAACATTAACAGCAACAGTTCCTTGCCACCGCGAAGTAAGTGCTGGAACGTTACGAAGCATTTTGAGGCAAGCGAGTCTAACACTTGAGCTGTTTGAAGAACTTTAGAAGGGCGATCGATCGTTCTAACGGGTTCATCTTAAGATTTTGAATTACTGGGTTACGTTAAAATTAGGGTAGTGCCATTATGTGAAGGGTAAAGAATAATCGGATATTCTCAGAAGCGGCGCGGTAAGCATTTGACGATTAAAGGCTGTTTTTCTCTGTCCTTTAAGTAAGGGCACTACCCGTTTTCTTATATTCAGAATTACTAACCGATCGAATATAGTTCCCCGACTTCCCCCCTGTTTTTTTCAGCAACATAATCTGGCGAATCTCCATATTCTTATCCAACGCCTTAGCCATGTCATAAAGCGTTAGTGCCGCAACAGACACCGCCGTCAGCGCCTCCATCTCCACGCCCGTCTCACCCTTAACTCGCACCGTCGCCGTAATCCGAAACCCTGGAAGTTTAACATCAGGAACAATTTGGACATCAACTTTGTGAAGCGGCAACAGATGACACAACGGAATCAAGGCAGAAGTCTGCTTTGCGCCCATAATTCCCGCTAGCCGAGCCGTCCCCAAAACATCACCTTTGGGACTATTGCCCGCCAAAATCGCCTCTAAAGTTTCCACTGCCATCCAAACCTCACCTTGAGCCACAGCCTCTCGGGCCGTGATGGGTTTAGCGGACACATCCACCATTTGGGCTTGTCCATCAGAATCAAGATGGGTTAAGGCCGTGGGGGCGCTATCTGTCAGGTTTACCGGATTATTTTCAGAAATACTTTGCATTCTCTTAAAGGGTGTGATAATTTAATTGAGCCGAACGCAAGGGCTTGTAGCTCAGTGGACTAGAGCACGTGGCTACGGACCACGGTGTCGGGGGTTCGAATCCCTCCTGGCCCGTTCATTGTAAAGCGGAGAGAAGACTTAATTTTTCTCTCCGCTTTTTAAGTTTGAAATGACTTTACATTAAGTTTGAGCCAAGACAACGGTTCATGCATATGTTTATGCGTACAAAAATATCCGGGTTATCAGGATTAATCGTTTCAGGTGGCGAAAGCAAAAAGGATACTGTTAAAATTGTTGTCCGTTAGCCTGTGTGTAGATTGAGTTGCGATCGTATCATTTTTCCAATCCCCCCTTGGCCAACTATGTCTTGTTTCCTGAAACCATCGATTGTCTTAGTTTATTTGATAATGACCGCCAGTTTGTCCGCCAACCTTTCGAGACCCGCGCTAGCGATCGGGAAACCGGAAGTCTTATCCCAGTCGCGACCTAAACCGAGCATCGCCCCCGCTGGAAGTTCTGAACTAGACGACGTGCTAAAGCAAGCCCGCGAACAAGCTGACGCTAAAAACTATTCCAGCGCTCTGTCTTTGTACGAACGCGCTGCTACCTTAGATCCTAAAAACGCTCGAATCTTCTCCGCCATTGGATTTTTCCAAAGTGCACAGGGTAAATTCCAAGCCGCCCTATCTAGCTACCAGCAAGCGATCGCCCTTTCCCCAAAAGACGCTGACTTGTTGTACGGCCTTGGCTTTAACTATGCTAACCTCGGCCAACTTGATGCAGCCATCACCGCCTACCGCAGCGCTGTCGTTCAAAACCCTCGCCACATCAACGCTCAACTCGGACTCGGCATTCTCCTAAGTCGTCGGCAACAATATGATGTCGCATTCCAGGCATACCAACAAGTCTTAAAAACAGACAACAAAAACACAGCAGCCCGTGAAGGTATTGGATTTATTCTTCTAGAAAAAAACCAACCCGACGATGCCATCAATGTGCTTCAACGGGCTTTGACCTTCGATTCTCGATCGAGTCGAGCCAATCTAGGACTCGGCATCGCGTATCTAACAAAGGGTAATCCCAGCAGTGCCCTAAAATATCTCGACCAAGCCGCCCAGCTTGACCCGCGAAATCCCACTATTCAGGTTCAGCTTGGCAAGGTATCTGAAAGCATTGGGGAACGCGATCGGGCCTTATCTAGCTATCAAAGGGCAATTAGCTTAAATAGCCAAAGCAGTGAAGCCTACCGGGCGATCGGCGATTTTTACTACACCCAAAGCGATTATGATAATGCGGTGCGATCGTACCAAGATGTGACGCGTTTGGATCCTGAAGACGGCGATGGCTTTTATTGGTTGGGCAAAGCCTATCAATCTCAAAACAAGCGCGACGAAGCCGAGCAAGCACTGCAACAAGCAAAACGGAAATATCAAACCCAAAATCGTGAAGACGGTGTTCAGAAAGTAAATTCAACCCTAGAACAGTTGAAATAAATTGATATTTGAAGTGCAGTCGGGCCTCGGACATTTCGCTTCGCAAATGACGAAGATGATGATGGGGCGCGGTTACCCTCAATCAAGCTATCAATTCAAAAACTATTAATTCAAAAAAAAGCGGTGCTGAATTCAATATTCGACACCGCTTTTTTCAAGTAGGGATTTTCAAATTGAGACTATCCCATTGCAGTTACGCTAATTTAGAACTTAGCTTCCACAGGTGAACGTGGAGTCGGTGGCAGCGCGGGTCCAGGCATTATGGTAGGAGGCGGCGAAATAGGTTGCGCTTCGATTACGGGAGGACGACCAAACGAAGGCATCATGCCATTGTCTATTGTATTCGAGTTTGTCATATTCCCTAGCCGCGTGGGCAAAAGCTGCACCGACGTATTAAACGGGGAATTTAGATCCGCACTGCGAAGAGTGGGATTAGAATAGGTTTGCTGCTCTTTCAGATAACGATGCAGCCGATTGATGTTCTTGGAGTCCAAGATAATGGCATTATCGTTATAGCTAGGCAATCCAACTAGATGCGCTGGATCCAACACACCACCAATGTCACGACTTCTCAAGATGCTTTTATCATTAGTGTAAAATTCACGTTCCATAGCTTCTTGAGGTGTTTCCTGGGGGCGAAACAGTTCGTTATTTGTTTCTTGGGCTTGCACCGATGCGGCACCGAACCCGATGATGGAGCTACCCATTAAGAGTAAACTAGCCAAAATTCTCAATTTCTTGCTCATAGCAAACTTATAATCCTGTAAGTTTTCGATTCATGGTAGCCGACATTTCAGATATTGATTTAGTTTGCCCGACATCGAATCGATCGTTCACCTCCATCTAAGCCATTACTCCTTGACTTCTATGACCCCATCTTTTGCCTGGACCACCGCCGATCGTTCTGCTCTCCAGGATGAATTGCTGACATTGCTTTGCCAAGTGGCCTACAAAGAAGGTGATTTCCGATTATCCTCCGGTCAACGCAGTACCTATTATATCAATGGAAAACAAGTAACGCTCCATCCCCAAGGCGGACTGGCGGTCGGTCGGGTATTGCTCGACTTAATCCCGATCGATACCGTGGCTGTTGCAGGCTTGACTCTGGGAGCTGACCCGATTGTGACAGCGGCTAGTGTGGTCGCGGCGTATGAAGGCCGATCGTTGACCGCACTGATTGTCCGTAAAGAAATAAAAGATCACGGCACACAAGTCTTCATTGAGGGTCCGACGTTGCCAGCGGGAAGCCCCGTCGTGGTGCTAGAGGATGTCGTGACTACAGGCCAGTCGGCGATGAAGGCGGTCGATCGGTTGCGTGAGGCGGGCTATGTGGTGACGCAGGTGATTTCGCTGCTGGACCGAGAACAAGGTGGGGCAGAGTTTTATGCCCAGCAGGGGATTGAGTTCCAGGCGGTGTAT
>JANXNM010000221.1 GCA_025354065.1 Synechococcales cyanobacterium 340R_concoct_173_sub
TCCTTGCTTTTCTAAGGCTTGGCAGGTATCTAGAACGGCTTTGTGTTCGATCGGTGATAAAGCAATTTTGTAGGATGCAGTATTCTGCGGGTAGCTTCCTTGAATGGCGAGGTTGATGCTTTCGGTTGCGCCGGAAGTCCAAAGAATTTCTCGGGGGGAGGCATTGATCAGTTCAGCAACCTGTTGAGCGGCTTGGTTGACGGCGGTTGCGGCACGATCGCCCCACTGATGATCGGTACTGCTCGCGTTGCCATAGTCATTTGTCATGCAGTGGTAAATACGATCGGCAACTCGGCGATCGATCGGTGTTGTGGCGTGGTAGTCAAAATATAGCTGATACTTTATCTGAGACATATGAAACTAACCTCTGAACCTTGACCAAGTAGAAGTTGTAAATTACATTTAAGATAGAACTGTCTAGAACCGTTCTCCAGCTTGAATCAATCTTAATTTGAGTTAAAAGCACCTACTTACAACAAGTTTCTACGCTGCCAACCATTCAAATTATATACTTTCTTGTCTGCAGCGTAAAAATTCTATTGACAACTCAATCTTCAGTTTCCTCATCTTCATGACTTTCACGACTTCTTCCGGACCAACTAATAGGCTTCAGAATAGAAGCTTTTGAATCACCAATAATTTCCCGGTATTTCTGTGTCATTTCCCGAACTTTGCTTGAAGTCCTCAAACCTAGAGCATGACTAATCATTGCAACAATAAGTGCTTTTCCTGGCTTACTGCTAATTACGGTACGGGTAGAGCCGTTCCAGATTAGCCCTGACCAGGGTGCAGTATTAATATCCATAGAAACATTCTTCATTATTGCTTCGATTACATCAGGGATTGACCTTCTCTGAATACCAGCTTGTTTGATTACTTCTGCAACAATATATTGCCCAATTGGTTTCATAAAAACATTGCCGCCAGAAACAGTTTTCTGAGCATCATCCAAAATAGGAACACCAAAATCATCCAATAGAAGACGAAGTTGACCGGGCGTTCTCTTCCCGCTTCTGACAAGATCAAAATCTGGACAGAATTCAAGCATCTTCATCCAAATCTCTTCAAGAAATATATAGTATTTATCTAGCTCATCACTTGAAGGTCGAAACTGCTTGAAGTTCTTGTCAATTTGCGTCCCTTCGTTGTAAGCACTAAGCAGAATTTCATTAATCTCATATAGTGAAGTAAGAGTTGTAATGTATCCATCATTTGCTTTAGTTGGAGGAAGTTGCTTGGCTCCTAAAGTGCTTAAAACCAGTCCTTTCAAAGTCTCACTTTCTTTAACTAGTCTACGTGTCACAATAGCTATGCCATCATCTTCATCTATAGCAATATTCATTCCTGACGAAGTAGGTTTGGCTCTTCGATTAAGTGTAGAGAACAATCTTCGGGTTCTTTCTAAGCCTTCTTTTGATTTTTCATGGTTTAGAATAATTACCGTGATTTCCTCTTTCCCTAAGTCAGGCTCTATTTTTATAGCTTCTTGAATAGACTTTAATCGATGTTGTCCATCCAAAGCATAATAAATTTGGCTTCCATCGAAACGAAGCAACCCAAAGCCGTAGCTATTTCTCTCCTGACTATCATCCAATAGGCTATGTTCAGCAACAGTTACTGGCGAGAACTCCGGTTCTCCTCCATACACAGCTACAACTAATGCACCATAGAAGCGCTGAGGCTCATTTACAAGATAAGGAACCATTTCCTTTTCGACGCGATCTTGGATTGCTCTTTGAATCAACGCATCAAGGTCTTTGTCCGTATGGATTTCTTCTGCAAGTCTACATTCACGAGCAATCTTGCCTAACTTCATTACGGTGACGTAATAATTCCAATCACCCATACGGGCTTTCAAGGCTGGTACGTAATCTGGCATTTGTTCTCTCCTAATTTACTCTATTTATTAAAACGCTTTACCCCAATGTTTTTGCCTGCTAGGTATCATCTCATTGCAAGGAGTCTTGCAACACATGAGAAGATGCTCCTCAACGGCATCAACATGAATACGAGGTAGTTCAGCCCACCAAAATACCAGCCGATTATGATACTTATTGAGCATCACAACAACTTTTTTTCGGCCTTTAGTACTCTTTGACTCCGCAATATAGTCTTTAAATCTTTCGGACAAGTGCTGTTGAGCGGCTTTTCCTATGTATAGTGGTATATGGAGATCGTCCGCAAATGGTTTCCCCAGTTTCGTTGAAAAACAGTAAACTCCATAGCTGTCTGGAACCAAACTTTGCGTATCACGCATGAAATTACAACTTTGCCAATTCAGCTCAATATTCTGCATTACCTGAGGAAAATCCTCCATGTATTGAGGCAACCACTGCAACGTAAATTCGTAATCTTTTACAAACTTTCCAGCAATTGCTGCCTTTTGTATAGCAAATTCGTAGGGTGGCTCGACCATTCACATTCTCTCTACAAAGTTGTATTGCAGTGATAATAACTTCATTCGCAATGATGAGCAGTTAAAGATGACACGCTAAACATGGTAGGGTATCGTCCTCGCCATCGAGAATTGATGTCAAAATATCAGCAAGAGATTGGCTAGAGTTCTTACTGATTTGTTTGTCAATCGCTTTCTTATGATCGGCGATTATTTGATTTTTACGCCCTAACAACTCCATTAGTGTTTCACCTTGCGTCCATGTGTAGGTTCTACCATCGCTATGCTGCTGTTCATATCGCACCGACTCCGCAAACAAATCAGGATGCTCCTCCGCCAACATCACCCACTCATACTTCCGCTGAAAAAAACAGAAATAACAACCCGATCGACTTCTCCAGCGATAATAATCCGGCATCCCAATCCCGCTGTCCTCAAGTAGCCGAATAATATCAGCCCTCACCAACCCATGCTCCTTAAACGGAAAAACAGGCGTAATATTCGGCTTCGTAGACACATATCCATCTCGGTTCTCATCCGCCCGAATTCCCACATAACTCACCGCCTCATCATCGCCAATGAACTTCTCC
>JANXNM010000240.1 GCA_025354065.1 Synechococcales cyanobacterium 340R_concoct_173_sub
TGTATAAATTCGGAATTTGCAATCATTTGTACGAGTGGTAAGGCTTGTGGCGCGGGAATTGCCAGAATCACTATAGAAGCCGTCAGATCAAAGTCAGGATTTTGACTAATGAGTTGCCAGCTTTGATCGATCGGACGGATAGCATTAATGACCTGACCAAGCTTTATGGTTAAGCCCTGAGCCAGATCTTTGGCGATTGCAGTCGCACCATTTGGCGCAGCATATCGCGGACTGGGATTAGCATCCAGCATCAATTCACCTTCGGCATTCAGGGTATGTAACCGATCGCTCCACAGGCTGACAATGTTGCGATCGACTAAATCCTGAATGAATGCTTTGAACTTGTTGCCCTTGGGTTTGAGATAGCATAAGCCGTGATCTGCGTGAGTAGTTCCCAATCTGCGGGTGGCCAGCCGTCCGCCTAATCCCCGTGACTTGTCAATCACCACAACATCTCGTCCAGCATCTTGCAGCCTTTTCCCACAGATCAATCCGGCCATTCCAGCCCCAACGATCGCAATTTCATGGTGCATAGTAATTTCTTGTAGTGATTTCTCATCAAGGCGCGCAAAGCAGTACTATTTTATAGATAAATGTAGGGTTCAAAACGTAATGACTACGACACGAATGCTTCTCTCGCACAATTTTGATATTGCCGACGCTGCTATTCCGGCATTATCAAGGGCCGCATTTACAGATGTATTTGTGCAGGCATTAGAAGATTGTGGGGTTTGTCGTTTGGTGGATAATGCTCATTGGGTGGTGGAAGTGCGGTTTGAAGGAAACCAGTTTACTCCGGCTCAAATGGGCGATCGGTATGTTCAGGCATTGGCGAGTGCGCGGCGGAGTACATTGACAGCAAATACTAAATTTCCTGAAATTTTGGCATTGGGTGGTTTGAAATCTACGCCGCCGATGAGTGATTCACCGGGTGCGCTTCAGATGAATGAATGGGGTGTCGATATTGTGGAAACGGTTAATGCAGATGCCTTTTTAAACGGATTGGGATGGGATGGAACGTTTTCATCTCGGGCACCAGGGACAGTTTTTAAATCAGTTTTTAGGTAGGGCTTTTGTGATGGATTCTGATTTTAAACCCCGATTCAAGCAACTTGCTGAATTATATAAATCAACATTGTTTGATAATGTAATTCCTTTTTGGGAAACCCATTCGATCGATCGTGATTATGGCGGATACTTTACCTGTCTCGATCGCACTGGTCAGGTGTTTGATACTGATAAATTTGTTTGGTTGCAAAATCGACAAGTTTGGATGTTTTCGGTACTATACAATCGGGTTGAAAAGAATCAGAACTGGTTGGAAATCGCAACGCATGGCGCAATATTTCTAGCAGATAAAGGCCGTGATCCAGACGGGAATTGGTATTTCTCGATCGATCGATCGGGTAATCCATTAACTCAACCCTACAATATATTTTCAGATTGTTTCGCAGCCATGGCCTTCAGTCAATATGCGCTGGCATCCGGTGAAGATTGGGCGAAAGATGTAGCATTGCAAGCCTATAACAGTGTGCTTCGACGTAAAGATAATCCTAAAGGAAACTATAACAAAGCTTATCCCGGAACCCGATCGCTCAAATCATTAGCCGTGCCGATGATATTGGCAAACCTGACATTGGAAATGGATTGGTTATTGCCAAAAACAACGCTAGACCAGGTT
>JANXNM010000241.1 GCA_025354065.1 Synechococcales cyanobacterium 340R_concoct_173_sub
TGTATAAATTCGGAATTTGCAATCATTTGTACGAGTGGTAAGGCTTGTGGCGCGGGAATTGCCAGAATCACTATAGAAGCCGTCAGATCAAAGTCAGGATTTTGACTAATGAGTTGCCAGCTTTGATCGATCGGACGGATACCATTAATCACTTGACCAAGCTTTACAGGTAAGCCCTGAGCCAGATCTTTGGCGATTGCAGTCGCACCGTTTGGCGCAGCATATCGCGGACTGGGATTCGCATCCAGCAGCAATTCACCTTCGGCATTCAGGGTATGTAACCGATCGCTCCACAAACTGACAATATTGCGATTAGCCAAATCTTGAATGAATGCTTTGAACTTGTTGCCCTTAGGCTTGAGATAGCATACGCCATGATCTGCGTGGGTATTTGCTAATCTGCGGGTTGCAAGTCGTCCACCCAATCCCCGTGACTTATCCACCACCACGACATCGCGTCCAGCCTCTTGCAGCCTTTTCCCACAGATTAATCCGGCCATTCCAGCCCCAACGATCGCAATTTCATGGTGCATAGTAATTTCTTGTAGTGATTTCTCATCAAGGCGCGCAAAGCAGTACTATTTTATAGATAAATGTAGGGTTCAAGACGCAATGACTACGACACGAATGCTTCTCTCTCACAATTTTGATATTACCGATGCTGCTATTCCTGCGTTATCCAGGGTCGCCTTTACAGATATATTTGTGCAGGCATTAGAAGATTGTGGGGCTTGTCGCTTGGTGAACAATGCTCATTGGGTGGTGGAAGTGCGGTTTGAAGAAAGCCAGTTTACCCCCGCTCAAATGGGCGATCGGTATGTGCAGGCATTGGCGAGTGCGCGGCGGAGTACGTTGACAGCAAGTACTAAATTTCCTGAAATTTTGGCATTGGGTGGTTTGAAATCTACGCCGCCGATGAGTGATTCACCGGATGCACTTCAGATGAATGAATGGGGTGTGGATATTGTGGAAACGTTGAATGCAGATGCCTTTTTAGCAGGATTGGGCTGGGCTGGAACCATTTCATCTCGGGCACCGGGGACAATTTTTAAATCAGTTTTCAAGTAAGGCTTTTAGAACTAGGTATTTTACAGTGAATTCTGATCTTAAACCCCGCTTTAAACAACTTGCTGAACTCTATAAATCAACATTATTTGATAATGTAGTTCCTTTTTGGGAAACCCATTCGATCGATCATGACTATGGCGGATACTTTACCTGTCTCGATCGCACGGGCCGGGTATTTGATACTGATAAATTTGTTTGGCTGCAAAATCGACAAGTTTGGATGTTTTCAGTACTATACAATCGAGTTGAAAAGAATCAGAATTGGTTAGAAATTGCAAAGCATGGTGCAATGTTTTTGGCGGAAAAAGGCCGTGATGCAGAAGGGAATTGGTATTTCTCCCTCGATCGATCGGGCAATCCATTGACCCAACCCTACAATATATTTTCAGATTGTTTCGCAGCCATGGCCTTCAGTCAATATGCGCTGGCATCCGGTGAAGACTGGGCTAAAGATGTAGCATTGCAAGCCTATAACAATGTGCTTCGGCGTAAAGATAATCCTAAAGGAAACTATAACAAAGCTTATCCCGGAACCCGATCGCTCAAATCATTAGCCGTGCCGATGATATTGGCAAACCTGACATTGGAAATGGATTGGTTATTGCCAAAAACAACGCTAGACCAGGTT
>JANXNM010000324.1 GCA_025354065.1 Synechococcales cyanobacterium 340R_concoct_173_sub
CGATCGCATCTCCATCAATAAAAAAGCGATCGAAAAGACCAAAATTACGGGTCCAAAGTCAGATGGAGGGATCAGCGGGATTGGACAAAAGACCAAAATCAAGGTGAACAAGTAGAGACCTAGAAGAATAGACCAGACCAACGGACTGGGTGCAATATCACTGGTCGTATAGGTGGTAATTCCGGCTAAAAGACTGGACGCAATGAAGGCATAGAATATCCACTGAATGCGTTGCCAGGACGATCGGACTTGTTTTGTCCAAACCGACCGAACGTCAGGCGAATTCATTTTAGTTTGGAACAGACAGAAAACGACCCCAAATAGCACCAAGATAAACCCGATCGACCATACTCCCGACTGAGTCGATAATGGCAATCTCGGTTCAATCAATGTGGGACATAACACTAAGGCCATCAAGGATCCCAGATTACTTAAACTGTAGAGAAAATAAGGATTCTTCTGGGTTTGAGAAAAATAGGATTGGAGAAGTGACGTGGTAGTGGATAGAATCACCATGGGGAACCCGATCGACACCAACACTGTTATCAATATCTGTAATACTGGGGATGACGGCAGAGTCTCTATCGGAATCAATCGGACTGGGAGAAATAAGAGTGAAGTAACAATCGCTGCTCCATGAATCCAGCGTTGAAAGCCGATCGGCAACGTTCTCAATAAATGGACATAGCCATAACCCACGAGCAAAAGAAGCTGAAAGCAAGCAAGACAAGTGGTCCAAATTGCAGCTCCACCACCGAATTGCGGCAGAAGTAGCTTCGCAAAGAATAATTCTAGCCAGAACAGCAAAAATGCAGACCAAAACGTGGTCAGTCCAAATATCAAGGTGAGATTCATGACTTCAATCCCGATCGAGTTGTGGAGTGGATTGTGAGATAGATAATTGGTGATGGACTTGAGCAAATCGATTCAAATCTTCTTGACGCAGTTCAGATAACGTCTCGTCGCCATATTGGTAGAAAATCATCCCTTGACCATTTAAGCCCGATCGTCCATCCAATGCCGAAATTTGTAGCAATGGACCATTCAGGACGATCGAATAATGCTGTCCCTGTCCGGTTCCTAGCTGTTGAGCAACGTCGCTAACGATCGCGGTCGGCATTCGTGGATTCAGGTCAGAACCATCAGGAATTCCATCACGATCGGTATCTATAGCATAGGGATTCGTTCCTAAAACGTAGAGTTCATCATAATCAGATACACCATCAAAATCACTGTCGCGCAAACTTAAGGGCACGACAATCGGTTGGTCTGACATAACAATAGTTGCCCCATTTTCAATGATGAAGGAGATTAATCTAGATTTTTCAGGTGATACAAAACAAACAATTCTTTCTCAGTAAGTAGAACTCAGTTTAGGGATTACATTCTAAATATTGATGCTCCATATCCTAAAGCAATTTTATAATATTGACCATCTTTTCAATCTTTTGTAAAATCCAGCTATTATGTAAATTATCTATCAATTGATGTAAGGCTTATTCTATAGCTGAATATTTCTCTATTCCCCATTCTGATGCTTAATTCTAATCTCTCTAATCAACAAATTGTCGATCGGTGGTTACAAGACTATGCTCGTAGTTCACGCTACACCTACACCTACAGCTATGAATTCCTCATGGAGGTCGTCAATGCGAAGGCGTTAGTTCAGTTGACGGCGAGCGATGTCGAAAAGGTACAAGCTGAGATTTTACGCATTCCTCAAGACCAAGATGCAAAGAAAACGGCCAGTCTCGCCAGACTCAGGAGCATTGGCATCCGCTCGCTACTTAAATTTATGTTTGAGGAAAACATCCATTCTAAGGATTTGTCTGAGTTAATCACGGTCGAGCATCCTAGAGGAAAGAAAGGAGAACGGCCTGACAAGCAGATTCGATTTCAGTTAGTGGAGATGATGCACTTAAATGGGCTATCCACGAAACAACAGATTTTATTTTGGTTAGTGGCTTTTGTTAGATTACCAATCGATCGCATAATGGAGTTAACTTGGTCTGATTTTGATATAGCTGAAACTATTATTCGCATCACGGGCAAAGATGATGAAATTACACAAGTTTCCTTAGACACAAAAATATGGGATCAACTGCTAAATTTGAAACCAACAGGCGGTTATCTTTTTGATTCTGTGTTCGACTATGACGATCGTAGAGCGGTCGATAAAGCACTTAAAACGATCGGGTTTGAAAAAGGCTTAAAGGCACTCAGCAAACGAAATCCTCAACTTATTTTGACTCCTATCTACAGTTTATTCTCCTAATTTACCATGACTAATCTACCCACGATCGAACTCGAAGATGACCAAAATAGAGACTATATGGTCCTTTGTTATGATGGGCAGCGCCTAGATTTAGAAGAGTTTATCTATCAACCTCAAAATCTTTATCAATTGACCCATCAAGCCACTAAAGAGAAAAAGTTGTTTTGGGTCGTGGGTTATGAAATGCCTCGTGTGGAACTAGTAAAGGAGGATGTTCAGGTTAATTTACTATTGCGAGTCGTCAAGAATAGCCGGGGTAAACTCACGGCAAGTTCTGAAATGACAGCCTATGATTTTCCAGCTTGTTTGGATGATGTTCTATCACCTGATGATTGGACGATCGCCGTACTCAACGATAAGGTCATTTTCCCTAGAGTCGAGAAGAAACCAACACTTCTAACCATTCACAAGAATGACAAACCCATTACAAAGCCACCGATCGACCTAAGTAGAACAAACCTAGGGCAATCTCCTAAACAAATCCAGATCCCCGAAGTCCTTCCGGTT
>JANXNM010000350.1 GCA_025354065.1 Synechococcales cyanobacterium 340R_concoct_173_sub
CTTAACCTGTCACCCATCTATGAGACATAAAAAATCTTACTGAAGTCCATATTGTTTTTACCGCTATGGTAGAGTATCGATGAACTTCGCGGGTTATCAAATGATCCCGATCGGATCCTGCTAATTATCGATGTGAATATCGGTTGTTAAAATCGGTTGCCTACTCCACCTGTCGCACAGAAATCTTCTATGAATTTACCTTTTGTTCTCGATGTACTAATAAGCCTTGTCTTTATTTATCTAATTTTGAGTCTCCTCGCCTCAGAAATTCAAGAATTGATTACAACGCTCTTACAATGGCGCGCCAAACATCTGAAAGATTCCATTGAAAGCCTAATTTCTGGAGGCGATCGGACCCAGGAATCTCGTAAAGTAAAGGCATTAATTAGCAGCATTTACAATGATCCATTGATTAAAAATATGAATCAAGAAGCCCATGGATTGATCTCAACAGGCTTTCGATCGTTTACGCGAATCCTAGTTCCAGGCAATCGTAAAGGAGCATTTGGTTTAAATCAATCCACCGGGCCGTCTTACATTGAACCCGAAACATTCTCCACCGTGATTGTCGATCGGTTAGGCGTGAGTCATTTAACAGACAAATTAGTAGAAATTCGCCTAGAAAAGTTTGCAACCCGAATTCTTGGAAATGTCACAATTGTGGGCGATCGGATTGAAGCAGTACCAAATTCTGAGGAATCCACCAGCATTTGGGGCCGGGGAATGGCCCTAGGAATTGAATTAGGCGCAGATAACAGGTACTACCATTTAGTTGAAAGCTTTGCCACCATTCAGAACGATTACAATAACCGATCGGCCAAACTCAGTACTTCCATTGAGCGAATGGGCGAAAGCCTTGACTGTTTTATTGCATCCTATCAAAGCGACATGACGGATTCTTTCCAGGATTTTGTTCAACGCCTTACAAATGACAAATTGAGTCTATTTGGGCCAAACAATGAGCGAGCTTGGATTACGGGCGGATTGCAACCAACCGTTTCAGACATTGCGGCACTGGTGGACAAAAGCAGCACACTACATCGCGAAATCAAAGCTCGTTATGACAATATTTCGACCTCTGGGCAAGAACTGCAAGCCCGTGTCCTCAGCCGCAAAACCACTTATCTTCAGCAATGCTCTGAACTAACGGCAGATGCTGTGAATACTTATCAGCCTAGCGAGGAGGAAGAACAAAATTGTTTGACTTCAGCCCTAAATGAATTGACTCCTGAAGAATTTCGGATTTATCAAGATTATCAAACTTACCAACAAATCGATCGTGCCCTAGATCATTTACCAAAGTCATTTAGAGACAGTCTAGGAATTTTAGCTCGTCGTGCCGAAACCCGAACTCGCGCCACAGGAAATGCTGTAGATGATTTCAGGACTGAGGTGGGGATATGGTTTGACCGATCGATGGGACGAACCTCTGGCGTTTACAAACGAAATGCAAAAGGGGTTGCGTTAATCATTGGGCTATTGATTGCAATGTTTACAAATTCTGACACCTTTCATATTTTTGGCCGGGTTGCGAGTGATGACAGTTTACGGAAAGTGATTACCGATCGGGCTAGTCAAATTGCTCCAAAAACAGACCCAACAACCTCAACCGGGACTAATGTAATTCGTCGTGATTTAACGGATTTAAAAGATCAAACTCAAGAAGTCTTGGCCGACATTCCACTTCCAATTACCTGGAATCCCCGTAACCTAAGTCAACAGCTTGATTGTCCCTATGCTCCAAAGACTGACAACCTAAAAAGCGGAGATGAAAAAATCTATAGTTTGTTAACCCGCGATCAATGGAATGATTTGTATCAAGCTTGTGTTGGCAAGGATAATACGGATGATATACCTGTCCCATTTCAGGTAGCGCAAATGATTACGGCGAAACCAATGGGATTTTTAAGAATGTTATCGGGCTGGTGGATTAGTGGTGTCGCGATCGCTATGGGTGCGCCATTTTGGTTTGATTTACTTGGGAAGATTGTAAATGTACGGAACGCCGGAGAAAAACCGAAGAATTAGGTGATTTCTGAGACGATCGTTACAAAAAAGCCCACAAAAAATAATTCAAAATCAAACTACCGGAAGATCTATTGTATAGATGGGTTTTCCTTCAATGTTGTGTAACATGACCGTCATGGCTCTTGTTTGGTGATCAATACGAACAGTACCGAAGAATTGCAATCCCTCGGATGGCGGGCGATTTTGCTTCATCCCAGGAGGTAAACTCATGAATTTTAATTGCGGACCAAATGTATTATCAAAAGCCGCAGGGCCAAAGGTTCCAGAATTCAATGGACCCGCAACAAACTCCCAAAAACCATTGAAATCTTGGAATTGCGCCCGATCGGGATCATAGTAGTGAGCGGCAGCATAATGTACATCTGCCGTAAGCCAAACAACATTTACAATTTTTTCTCGTTTAATAAATCGCAGCAATTCCGCCAATTCAAATTCACGACCCACCGCAGGACCATCACCATTCGATATATTCTCAAAATCGGTTGCACCATCTCGTACCATCAATCCCAAAGGCATATCACTCGCAATTACTTTCCAAGTTGCACGCGATCGTTTTAATCGGGTTTTAACTTGCTCTAATTGCTCGCGTCCGAGAAATGCGGTGTCTTTTGAAGGCTGTTTTTGACGATTTGGAGAGTTAGCAGCACGATCGGTTCGCATGTCGAGCATAATCACATCCAGTAAATCTCCCATTTCAAAATCACGATAGATTTGTTCAGATTTCACATTGTCAGGATGAAGGGGTTGATATTCTAAAAAGGCTTGCTTAGCGCGTTGAGCAAGGGTTTTGACGGATTTTATAGTGTAGCGATCGTCTTCAAGAATTTGCGTCGGGTACCAATTATTTCGCACTTCATGATCATCCCATTGCACAAGTTGCGGGACTTCCGCATTGAATCGACGGATATTCTCATCCAAGAGATTGTAGGTATAATTACCGCGAAATTCAGTCAACGTTTCGGCGACTTTGGATTTTTCAACCGTCGTCAGATTATGCCAAAGCGTTCCATCATCAAGTTTAACTTCAGACACAAGAGGGCCATCTGCATAAACCGTATCACCAGAATGAATAAAGAAATCAGGCTGAAGTTTTCGCATAGACTCATAAATCTTCATACCGCCGATTTTCGGATTAATTCCCCAGCCTTGACCCGCTGTATCCCCAGACCAAGCGAAGAGAATATCTTTGCGGCTACCCGGAATTTGCAACCGTCCGTTAACAGGTTCACTTTGGACTTTAGGTTGGTCGGGATCTTGAAACGTGACTCGATAAAAAATAGGACGATCGGTCGGGAGATTGGGCAATACAGTTCGGGCCGTGAAGTCTTGTTGGGCTGTGGCAAGTTCACCTGAAATTCGCTGCGATCGTTTAAAATTCTCATCCAAACTATAATCAATCACCATCCGACTAAGGCGATCGCTTTTGCTCCAAATCACTGCTTGATTGCCTCTAATATCACCACTCATGATGCCATAGGGAATTTTTGGACGACTACGATCGCTAGGAATCCAAGCCGGAGAATTCGCCATTGCACGAGAGTTTTGGGCAATGGTTCCAGCCGTAGTGAGTCCGAGAGCAGCAAGAAATTGGCGACGATTCATAGCAATTACATTGTACTAATGCAAGATGGCAGACTTCTGCTTATTCTAATCAATTCAACGATCGCAACACGTTATCTAGACGACACCTATTTTACTGTTCTCTAATATCTACCCCTTACTTCTTCCAAATAACCAACATCACACCACAAATAATCATTCCCAAACCAAACCAGCGATAGTTTGGAATAATCTCGCCAAAGACATATTGGCCTACTATCATCGCAATCACATACTGCAATGCCACAGACGGAGCTAGCACGCTCAACGGCACACGAGTCAAAATCAGAATATATAGAACAGCACCTGCGGCATAACAAGCCAAACCAATAAGTAATTCAGGGATCATTACAATTCCTAAAACATGACTAACAAAGTTGCTTCCTGATACCTCACCTAATTTGATTGCCCCTTTTTTCAGAAAAAATTGCCCAATACTGCCCGTCAATACTGTGATGATCAGCATAACAATATTCCCAAATCCCATTCCTCAACCCCACAGTTCTTTTTACAATTCTTTGGCACATCACTTTACCACCTCACAAGCGCCCACTCTGTAGAACGCCTGAAGAAATGGAGTAAGATATTTAAGAGGAGCGAAACTCATGGGAAGACTAAATTTAAAGAATTTAAGGGATGATGCGATCGGATAATTGAGGGTAAAGAAGAGCGACATAACAGGTGTGGAACGATCGGTTTAAACTATAAATTCAATACCCCATAAAAAACGATCGCCCAAATCCCTTAGAGAAATTGAGCGTTGTGACCATTTTATTAGAACTCTAACGGTCTTAAAACCCGCTAAGATATCCGTCTAGAAAGTAACTGCTCTTCCAATGCCGCAATTCGGTTGTAAGCCGCAGTAAGCTGAGCCGTAAGCCGTTGAACTTGCAACTCAGGCGACAAGACACGATCGCTTTTAGTTGCGAACATTTCTGCACCATCAGTATCAATTAAGATATCTTTATGATTGTTAAACTCCTCCAAAATGTGATGATGGGAATAAGAACTGTCATACCCCGTCAAATTGGTACCATCATAGCTTTTGGAACTCGGTCGCTCATTAAAGTTGGAACTGACTATCGTGCTTGTCACAAGATTCGTCAGATCTTCCAATCCGCGAGTCAGAGAATCCAATTTCCCGGCCAGTCCAGAAATTTCAGTTTGCATAGTTTCCACTTAATAATCGCCCCATTAAAATTACGAATTGTGCACGCTTACTAGTCATACTATTGACAAATCATAGAAAATCCCAGTTACACACCAAATAATTTAACCTTTGAAGCGAGAAGCTGGAATTCAGGTTACCTTTAAACAAAGGAGGACGACCACCATACTATTTGTTTCACAATTATCTAGTGTCTGTATTTCTATTGTTTTAGAGCGCTATTCAGGATTTTGCCATGATGACTTTTCAGGAATTTTTTCAAGCCTGTGACGGAACCTGGAGCACCGATCGGACCTATCACTACTACGACCAAGGCGAAATCGAACGATCGCACACCGACTTCACCGCCAAAACCCTCAGCCACTCCATTAAATCAAACCTCCTCGCGAGCGTCATGCCGTCCGGAGTAACTCCCGATGCCGTAACGGATTCGCCAGGGTTTGCCATTCAGTTTGACACCGTATCCGAGTTGGGATCAACCGTCGGCATGAGTTTGCAAGCATTATTTGTGCCAGAGCGGTTTGTCACCAGTGACGACACCATCCAAACTATTCTAGCCCCCATGGCCGCCCAAGTTTCAGATCCCAGCGAACTCGTGCGTGGATTTTATTTGCGAAATGAAGGTTACTCCGAAAAAGGCGCGATCGCAGGCCGTTTTACCTACTTGCCCACACGCCAAACCCTAGAAATGACAACGGTCTACAGCCAATCGGTAGCAGTTGACCAAATGCGCTTCATTGACCACAACACCCGTCTACGCACGATCGTCACCTACCGTCGCCCCGAGAACAACACAGTTCCCACAGAGATTAGCCTTGTTGGATTTGGCCTAGAACGTAGACAATAGAACCCGTTAGAACTCGCTATTCCTTACTGAAGTACGCATGGACCGCCGAACCTTTCTCAAAGCCATTACCCCACTTGTCCTGTCCACAACGGGCTGTCAGCAGACACAGGGTACTAATGTACTAAATCTGACAGCGCTGCGAGGAAGCATTCCGCTTCAATTGCCAAAACAATTTAAACAAGACGGCGGAGCCACGATCGATCTGAGACAATCGCGACAACTTCAAGACATCTTCCAACAGCTCCAACAATGGAAACGACAATCCACAGGCGAAGTCACCGCCCCAAAAGGCATCGTGTCATTCCCCGCACCCTTGATTGGCCCCCCCGCCGAAGCCACGATCGCAGATCTCGCCACCACAGGCGACTATTGGCTTACCCTAGCGATTCGACAGCAGCTTCTTCAGCCCATGGATATTGAGAAAATTCCAGCTTGGCAAAGTCTTGATCCCAAATTAAAAACCTTTCTAACTCGCAACGATCGCGGAGAACTCGCCAATAGTAGCGACGGTGGCCGGGTCTGGGCCATTCCTTATCGTCTTAACAGCACCGTACTGCTTTACCGCAAAGATATTTTTACCGATCGAAAATTGTCCCTTCCCACCGATTGGGCCGACCTATGGCGATCGGATCTCAAAGGTCGAATTTCACTATTAGACCAACCCCGTGAAGTGATTGGGCTGACCCTGAAAAAATTAGGGCAATCCTACAACACCCAGGACTTAGCCCCGATCCCAGAACTCACCACAACCCTCGCTCAACTTCACCACAACGCAAAGTTCTACTCGTCTACCCATTACCTTCAGCCGCTAACCTTAGATCAAACCTGGCTGGCAATGGCTAGCTCTACGGATGCTTTACGGGTCATGCGTCAAAATCCAAAAATGGCAGCAGTGTTTCCCAAAAGCGGCTCCGCCTTAAACTCAGACCTTTGGGTGCAGCCCGCTCAACCTAAAAAATCTGATGTATCTGACACAAGAACGGCCATGATCGCCGCTTGGTGTGATTACACATTAAATGCCGATCGGGCAGCGCAATTTTCATTACTTACCCAAGGCATGTCTCCAAGTCTCGATCAAAATCAAAACGATCGGACTCCGGCAGAACTGAGAAGCAATCCTGTCTTGATGCCGGGAGACAAAGCCTTGAACAAAAGCGAATTTTTACAGCCCCAAACCGAAACAACCATTCAACAATGGCGATCGGTCTGGGAAACGATGCGAAACGATTAGCCATTCTTAAAGATTAGCCCAGCAAATTAGCCTTCAAGCAGCCAAGCCTTAACCCGCTCTAAGCTCTTCCAGCCCGGTTTACGAGTGAGGCCATCTTGGATATTCGACATCACTTCATCCCGCAACTCTTCAGATACCATGATGATTTGTTGGGTGATTTCGACATGGGTTCGCACGCCTTTTTTGCCTCCCTCTAGCATTGCCAATGACAAATTGACCCGAGCTTGGGGATCCTGGGGATTAAGTTTCACGGCTTTTTGGGCCGAGGTCAACGCAAGATCGGTTTGCCCAGCCAGTAAGTAGAGCCAAGACAGACAAGTCCAAGATGCACTAACGGTGCGAGAACGATCGCAGACTTCTTTAAAAACTGGAATCAACGTTTCGATCGCTTCGCCAGCTTGGTAACGTTCTAGGCCAGCATCAAACAATTCTTCAACGGGTTGTGTCGTCGTAGTCATGGAATAAAATCTCTCACGCGAGTCTTTCAAGTGTATGAATCTTAGCAGCCTGAGAGAATCGCGTGAACGTCTTAGTTTTCGCTGGAGTTGCTGAAGTAGCCATTAAAGTTCAGATTTTCGCTGTCAGAAATGGATTTCAGCGTCGATCGGGTAATCAGTTTTCCGGATTCCACCAACACTTTTCCAGTAATCGGATGGAGTAAATCTTGTTCTGCCCGTCGTCCAATCAAATCTTCAATATCCTTCAGGGAGTTGATATACATCCCCGGCGGCAGTTCAACCACTACACCATTGTCCAAAACACGAGCTTGGCAAGCCAGACGAGAATTTTGCTGACAGGAGGTAATAACTTCTAGGGTGCGTTGCTCACGACGGTTCATCGCAGAAAGATAGTTCATCCCATCTTTGACGTAGATGTGACAAGTCGCACACATGCCTCGTCCGCCGCATTCTCGCAAAACATCAAGATCTTTATTAAGCAGGACAGACAACAAATTTCCATTGGTCTCAACGGAAGTATCTTGCGCGATCGGCTCTAATCGAACAGTTTTTGCCATAAATAAACTCCTAGGGGGATTGAGTGATCTAAAGAACTCCGGTCAGGAGCATTGCTTCTTCATTAGTTAGCCCAGCCGTCTGCACTGTCGTATCAAAATCTCGAATAATTCTTGAACATTGACCCCGGAAATCCTGAGTCCACTGTCTCAACGCTTGAAGTTCTTCTTGGGAAAGGAGACGATCGACATCATTCACAAGTTGACCCTTGGCAGCAATTGTAATCATGTCCAGAATTTCACCTTGGGGACGCGATCGTTTGACTTGGTTAGAGATAATGGTGCCGCCTAGGTACTGAGACGCGATGTTGCTGAGATGGTTAAAAGCATTCAGATAGTCCTGAAGTAATGGCAGACTCGGGCTAGGGAGACTTACCGGACTAGGAGGACACGGATCGATAGTCGCCACATCCCAGTGAGGTTCTGTCGGAGGATAATCAAGCTGATGATTTTGAGCGAAAGCCCAGGCTTCAAGCAGGGAAATGGAAGCTTTGAGGTGCGACTGGACCGTCTGACAAAACGACCTTAACGCCTCAGAACTATTGCGCCACTTCAGATTGCAATGAGTCAATACTACCACCGTAAGCCCCGATCTCATTCGACAAACATAAACCCGATAGGTACCAAAGAAAAAATCGAGCTGCTGGATTTCAGGGGTTAAGGTTCGCAGAATGTGGCTCACATTGGCCAGAAAAACTTTGGGCTGATGGATTTCGAGCTTTGGATCGGTGGAATAAAGACGAGGAGATGGATAGCCATCAATCAAAGGATTAATCAAAGCAATACCCGCAATTCCTGGTACAGTCAAGAAATCACGGATAATTTCAGTTGCTAGAGAGTAACAAACAACTGGATTAGTGGTGGTACTAGAGAGAGGTACGGAACCACTCTGCGATATTGAATGCAGGGGATTTGGTTTTCCTATCTCTGTCATTTCTGAACCTTCGATTGACCGTGATCCATAGGTTTATTACTATGCTTGATTACTACTCCTGATTACTATTTCTGATTGCTACGTTTTGTTGCATTGTCTACCACTGGGGACGTGACTCCCGTATGTATCATCAATACGGTGTTGCATGTGTCTGGTTATCCCGTTTGGCCCTATACAAGATTTTATGTCTGATCTTCCTTTTACGCTAGACCAGCTCCGCATCCTAAAAGCGATCGCCGCTGAGGGAAGCTTTAAGCGAGCTGCCGATAGTCTCTACGTATCGCAGCCTGCCGTTAGCCTTCAGGTCCAAAATCTAGAGCGGCAATTAGATGTGCCGTTGTTCGATCGTGGCGGGCGGCGGGCGCAGTTGACAGAAGCAGGGCATTTGCTCTTGGCCTACGGAGAGAAGATTTTAACACTGTGTCAGGAGACTTGTCGGGCTATTGAAGACTTGCAAAATCTTCAGGGTGGGTCGCTGATTGTGGGCGCGAGTCAGACGACGGGTACGTATTTGTTGCCGCGTATGATTGGGTTGTTTCGGCAAAAGTATCCCGATGTTGCGGTACAGTTACATGTTCATTCCACGCGGCGGACCTCCTGGAGTGTGGCGAATGGACAGATTGATCTGGCAATTATTGGCGGTGAGTTGCCTCCAGAATTGCAGGATTCTCTACATATGATTCCCTACGCGGAGGACGAACTTGCATTGATTTTGCCGCCTGGTCATCCGTTGGCGAAGCAGGGGACGATTCAAAAGGAGGATTTGTACAAGCTTCAGTTTATTGCACTGGATGCCCAATCTACTATTCGCAAGGTGATTGATCAGGTGCTGTCGCGTTGTGGGATTGAACCGCGTCGATTAAAGATTGATATGGAGCTGAATTCTATTGAGGCGATTAAGACGGCTGTTCAATCGGGTCTTGGGGTGTCGTTTTTGTCGGTGAGCGCTATTGAGAAAGAATTGAATGCTCAAATTTTGTATCGTGCGCCGATCGAGGGTGTGGAGATTAAACGAATGTTGTCTGTAATTATTAATCCAAATCGCTATCGATCGAAGGCAGCGGAGGCATTTTGTCGGGAGATTTTGCCACAGTTTACGTCGCTGGATGTTAGTTTCGATCGGGTTAAGGGAGAGTAGGAATCTGACAGGACTAACAATTTATCAGCTTTAATTTAATTTGATTGGTTAGCTATTTCAGGATTGTTGAATTACTTTTGTATTAATTGTTCGGGCAGCACTCCCAATTTGTTTACCCATTCTCCAAGGCAATGGTGAACTGACTCAAGGCTCAGTTGCGCTTTTGTTAATTGATTTGCAATCGTCGTTGGCATATACTCACCAGACAATGGCTTCCCATTAGTATTGTTTTTGTGAAGGCTCAAGCCATCAGCAAATTCCAGAACGGACTTTAATTAGGTATAGTGTAAAATTAGATAAAATCAAAATCATTCATTTGCCCGATCGTCATGGCCCAAGACTTTGAAAAAACCAATCTTTCCTGGGAACTGAAACTCGGGCAGCAACGCATTGGAGAATGGTTTGAACAACTCACCTCCGGCTGGAATCCGCCCCAACTGCCAAACAACACCCCAAAACCCGAAGTCCCACCGCAGACTTGGGAGACTCTATACTGGCTAGTCATAGTCGCAGGAATCAGTTTTACCATCTGGAAACTCTACCCACTCGCCATTCGCCTAATCATCCAAGAGACCACACCAGTCCCCAAAAAAACGATCGCCACACCAGACCCCACTACAACCCAATGGCTCCAGCAAGCCAAGAGCGCCAAAGCCAACGGGGACTACAGCAAAGCCACCCGCGCACTCTACTTCGCTGCCCTCACCAGACTCAAAGACCGGGAATTGCTCGCCAATGACGACAGCATGACCAATGGCGAATACAAAAGCCAACTCCGTCAACGCAAAAAGAGTCAGAAAAGCGATCGGGCTTACCAAACTTTAGCAAATGCCCACGAAGCTATTTATTACGATACAAACTACAACGCTGAGGTAAATGATACTAATTCCCAAAACTTAGCCCAACAGCATCTACAACAGTACGAAGACTGCGATCGGGCCTACCGAGACATTGAGCAGGAGACCCCATAATGCAAAGCCTTAAACAAGCCCTCAATCCCAGACAATGGTGGACCTTTGCCCTCACCGCGATCGCACTGATTCTATTAACCTTAATCAACGCACCTAGCAGCCCTCAAAGCACCGGGTCGAGCTATAGCAAAACCCCGGACGGCTATGGCGCTTGGTATGAATATATGAAGAAAAAAGGTGTAGCGATCGATCGATTGCGGAAACCAAATAATAGTGAGTTCTTTAATGCAAACAGTAACAATACAACCTTCATTCAAATCGCCATAGACAATAATAGTTTCACTGGACAATCGATTGATATAAATTGGATTGAAAAAGGCAATCGCTGGATCATCATCGGCGCAGATCGCAGTAGTAGTAGAAAAGTACAAGCCACAAAAGCTAGCTTCACAAGTCAACCTAATACAATCGTTGGACCCATGAAGATTGACACCACACGGCGATTTATCAAAACCAAACCTGCCGCAAACACTGACCCAAATACTTACACCTTAATCGATCGGCAAGAAAGATCTTTAATTCAAGATGACTATGGCACATTAGTACTGAAAAGCACATTGGGCAAAGGCGAATTAATTTATATTGTTCCTCAATTCATTGCCGCCAATGCCTATCAATCAACTCCTGGAAACTTTAAATATCTCAGCATATTAGCCAAAAACGATCGGATTTGGATTGATGAATATCTGCATGGCTACCGCGACATTGAAACTGCGAAAGAAGAAGGCAAAGGTAGCGTATTTGAATTTCTAGCCCAAACGCCCATCATGATTCTATTCACCCAATTTCTAATTGGAATCAGCGTCTTAATTTATGGCAAAAACTGGCGCTTTGGCCAAGTCAAAACCGTGGAACCACCGCCCCTCAACAATAGCCTCGCCTACATTCAAGCTATGGCCGGAATCTTACAAAAAGCAAACAGCACTGATTTTGTCACGGCAACCCTAAGCAAAGCCGAAATCACCAAACTCCAACGCAACCTAGGTCTAGGGACCGCACCGCACCCTCCCGCAACCATCATCAAACTCTGGACCGAAAAAACAGGCCGATCGCCGCGAGAATTAGAACAAATTTTCAACGCCTTACATAGACAACAGAAACTCAGTGAGGCAGAATTAAACAAATGGCTTACCCTACTTCAAAACATCGCCGTACAAAAACCAAAGTAATCGGCATCAAACAACCCCTCAAACAATCCTCTAATTCTAAATTCTAAATTCAACATGTCAGAACTCACCCAAACCTTCAACAATCTCCGCACAACACTCAGCAAAGTCGTCGTCGGCCAAGAGACTTTAATTGAACAATTGCTCATTGCATTATTGTCTGGCGGCCATGTCATTCTCGAAGGCGTTCCCGGCACAGGTAAAACCCTAGTCGCACGGGTACTGGCCAAATTAATCCAAGCCGATTTCAAACGGATTCAACTCACTCCCGACGTATTGCCCTCTGATATTTTGGGCGTGAATATTTTTGACCTGCAATCTCAATCATTTAAACTCAAACAAGGTCCAGTTTTCACCGAAATCTTACTCGCCGACGAAATCAATCGAACCCCGCCCAAAACTCAAGCCGCATTGCTCGAAGCCATGGAAGAACAGCAAGTCACGTTAGACGGTGAAACGTTGCCACTTTCTGATTTGTTTTGGGTAATTGCTACTCAAAACTCCCTAGAATTTGAAGGTACCTATCCACTCCCCGAAGCCCAACTCGATCGGTTCCTATTCAAACTCATTGTTGGGTATCCAGACAAAGCCGCCGAAAAGCAAATGCTCCTCAATAGTCAAGCCGGATTCAGCGCCAAACGATTAGATTTAACTCGACTTAAACCGATCGCCACTATCAACAATATTTTAGATGCCCGCAAGGCCGTTCGCAAAATCGATACTCAAGATAATGTAATGGATTATCTACTCGCGATCGTTCACAAATCTCGCCAACATACTGACTTATCCCTTGGCGCATCTCCCCGATCGGCGGTGTCATGGTTGCAAGCCAGCAAAGCAAACGCATGGTTAAACAGTAGAACCTTCGTCACTCCAGACGATATTAAAACAGTGGCCGTCCCCTTGTTGCGCCATCGCCTCATGCTCCGTCCAGAAGCACAACTAGATGGACTATCAATGGATGAAGTGATTAGAGGTTTACTAACTCAGGTAACAGTGCCGCGTTAAACAATCAACCAATTTAAGTCAGCCGATCGCTTTCAATAGTCCCGTAGTCGAGTTTAATCAGGCGATCGCCCACATTGAAATACCGATCGTCATGACTAATTACAATCACCGTTTTCCCCCGTTGTTTGAGTTCTTGCAAAATAGTGTGATAAAACAAATCGCGGAATACCGGATCTTGGTCCGAAGCCCATTCATCAAAAACATACACCGATCGATCTTCAAGATAAGCATTCAATAATGCCAAACGCTTACGTTGGCCCGTTGACAGTGCCGTGGTCGAAAGCATCCCATCTTGAATCTGAACCTTGTGAGCAATCTGGAGCTTTTCCAAGTAGATTTGCGCTTGTTTTTTGGTCTGTTCTGTTTCCAAAACCCGATCGAATAAATAAAAGTCTGCAAACACCGCACTAAAATTTTCCCGATAATCCGATAACTTGTCATCAGTAATGGTTTGATTATCCCAACCCAGCCGCCCAGTTTCCGGCGGATACAACCCCATTAAAATCTTTGCTAATGTAGACTTCCCGCTACCATTTCCACCCACAATAAATAGTAATTGACCTGCGGGGATTTCAAGATGCGGAATCGTTAATGTGAATGGAGTATCTTCCCGATCGCCCCGATATTGATGGATAACATTAGACAGCACGATCGTTTTTGCCTGTGATTGGATCGTACTAATTCTCCCCGATCGTTCAGCCACCGCCGCCAATTGCAATCCCATTTCATCAACTTTTGCCAATGCGACATTCGCTCGTAGAATGAATGGTAAACGTTGAAATAAATTACCAAATGGCATCATTAAAAAGATCATCGTTAATGCATAAGCTGATAAAATTGCGGGAGTCACGACGATAAACTTCGGCAATGCAAATAAGATCATTCCAATGATAAAAAACAATAATAAATTTCCCCAGCCCGTCGCCACTGAAAACAATGTCAATGCCCGTACCTGATATTGGCGAGATCGTCCCGCACTCGGTTCTAAATCATCTTCAAAAAACGATCGCCGCCGCAGACTACTCAATTTTAACTCCTTCGTCCCCGCCGTCAAACTGCCAAAATGTTTTAATAACGTATCATCTTCATCCCGCGCTTGTTTGAGATATTGTCTGGCATTGCCCATCAAACCCTGAACCGTGACGATCGCAAACCCAACACAGAATAACATTGCTAAAAACACCGACAATGACTGCATTGCCAAATAGCTCCAACAGGACGCAATCACCGCTAAATCAATACAAATAAAAGGAATGATAAAAATCGTATTTGCAATGGTCTGGACATCTTCGGTCAGCGTTGCCAAAAGTTTCCCAGACCCCAATTGTTCTAGCGTTGCCAAAGGCGTTGTCAGAATCGCCCGCGTCAACCGCAATCGCAATTCATAAATGGCACCCTGCGCCAACCGAATGAGTAAATATTGGGACGTAATAGTTGTGACTAAAGACGCGATCGTAACTCCCACAAATTCCCACAAACTCACAGAATTTCCTGCCACCGTCTCATTCACCATCCGAATCAACAGCGCACTACAAACGCCGCTGAGAGAACCCATAATGGCCGCGATCGCCACACTCTGCCAAGAGGCCTTCAACAGTAATAGTAAAACCTTCATTCGATCTCATCCATAGTTATGGTTAGTTCGTTACTCCCAATAGTCCCGATCCCCCTAGCCCCCTTAAAAAGGGGGAACCGGAATATTTAGTTTGTAGTTTCTCTTCTCTCTTCTGTTCTCTATACTCTTAGTCCCCCTTTTCAAGGGGGATTTAGGGGGATCGAATCTATCGAATCAACCCCGAATCATCTGCAACAACTCATTAAACGCCCTCCAATCATTCTCTTGATCGATCCGTTCCCAGACCGATTCAATCAATGGACGCACAATCACCGTTTGCGGATTGCAATTGTTTAAGCATTTTGCCACCAATTCCATATCTGACTCTGGTAATGCATTCAACATTTTGAAATATAAATCCCGCCATTGTTCAAATAATACTCGAATCTCAACATCCACTATCTCAACATTATCTAAAATCAAACTCAAATCCGATCGCCACTCAGGTCTAAATTCGATCGCTAACTGTGCAAAAAATTCATGATAACCAACTTGGGAATTATGCAAAAACTCAATTGTCTTCTTCAACAACTCCCGCGCCAACACATCATCACCCGCCTCAAAGTCTACTTCAAACCCCAATTTCGCCAACATCAACGTCCGGTAAACTCTGCCATATTCTGCATCATACCCCTCTAACCCAGCCTCCAAATCACCAGACGAAATCATATGCTTCAACGGCGATTGCAACATTTGAAGATTCCATTTGCACATGGTCGCCTGATTACTATAGGCATAGCGGCCACCGTTATCAAAATACGCCGCCGTGAATGCCGGATCTAACGTCGGAATGAATGCAAACGGACCATAATCAAAACTCTCCCCCGTAATCGCCATATTGTCCGTATTCAATACCGCATGACAAAACCCCGCCGCCATCCACTGCGACACCAACGTTGCCACTCGCTGCACCAATTCCGCATAAAACATTGCATACCGATCGGCTTCAGCAGCCAAATGGGGATAATACACCTCAATCACATGATCCAACAATCGCCCAATCAAATCCCGCCTTCCTAAAAAGTCCAACCGCTCAAACGTACCAAATCGAATATGCGACTCTTGCACTCGGATCATCACAGACGATCGGGTCGGCGACGGCTCATCCCCACGATACAACCCCTCACCCGTTTCAATCAAACTCAAACAACGCGACGTTTTCACCCCCATTCGGTGCAACATTTCCGCCGCCAAAACTTCCCGCACTCCCCCTTTCAACGTCAACCGTCCATCCCCTCCGCGTGAATAGGGTGTTGGTCCCGTTCCTTTGGTCCCTAAGTCATACAACTTGCCATCAAGGGCACGCACCTGACCAAACAAAAACCCGCGACCATCGCCCAATTGTGGATTGTAATGACCAAACTGATACCCATGATACCGTAATGCCATCAAGGGTTCACGGCCCTGAAACCGACCAAAAGCTTCGATAAAATCTGCATCACTAACCGACTTTGGATCAAGCCCAAACTGAACTAAAACATCATCATTTCGCCAACGTAATTCATGGCTGGGAAAATCCGCCGCCGCCACCACGTCATAGTAATCATCATTACCCAAATGCTCGATCGAAGGTTCGTAGTTCAACGCAAGAATAGGATTCACGGCAATGACAAATGTGGGGGTCATTGGGAATTATTCCACAAAACCCGAATCACTGCTTGTTACAAGACCCTAACCTTTAATTTTTCCTGTCTCAATCAAATGATCCAACAATCCCTCACAGGCATCCATTAACAAATCAATCACAAAATCAAACCCTTTCTCACCCCCATAGTAAGGATCAGGAACCTCTTTGAGATTATGCCTTGTACAAAATTCACATATTAAATGTAGTTTATCCCGATCGTGATTCAACGAACCGACATAATACATCTGTTCAAAATTATCTTGATCCATCGCCAAAATTAGATCAAAATTATCAAAATCGATCGGCTCAAATTGACGCGATCGGCCCGTCAACGTCAGCCCTAATTTACGCTCCGCTGCCGCATTCATTCGCCGATCGGGTTTTGCATCAATATGATACCCAGACGTTCCCGCCGAATCGCAAACGACTTGAGGTTCTAAGCCTCGGGCTTTTAATAAATGATTCATAATGTTCTCTCCCGATGGCGATCGGCAGATATTCCCCAAACAAACAAACAGCAAACGATAGGCCATAATTTACCCCTATATTCTAAAAACAGTCTAGAACAGCCAAAAACAAAAAAGACCTCTAGTGTTACCCAGAAGCCTCTTTCAAAACTCATCCCAAACCAAACCTACATCCCGCCGAAGCCAGGAATATTCAAGCCGCCCGTAAGCGCTTCCATTTTGCCCCGCATGACATCTGTGGATTTGACATAAGCATCACTCATCGCCGCAAACACCAAATCAGCCAGGATTTCTGCCCCTTCATTTAGGGCCTCTGGCGCGATTTCAACCCGCTTTGGCTCTTGGTTACCACTCATGACAACTTTCACCAAACCGCCTTGGGCAATTCCCTCAATTTCCATGTTCTCCAATTCTTCTTGGAGATCCTTCGCGCCCTCTTGGACCTGTTGCGCTTTCTTAATCGCGTCGGTCAGCTCTTTCATCTTGCCAAGCCCGAAGCCAAATCCCTGTCCCTGTGCCATATTTGTTTCCGTGTAAAACGAGTTAAGCAAGTTACATTATGCCACCGAATCCCAAACTCACGCGCTAAGCTGGCTAGAAATTAAGCAGATTGAAATTCACCCAAAATCCGGACTTCCGGCTCTAGGCAGAGTTGCCAGTTGCGCTGAACCGTAGACTGAACAAGATGAATTAAGCTAAAAATATCGCTGGCTGTTGCCCCACCGCAGTTCAAAATGAAGTTCGCATGACGCTCGGCCACCTGCGCCCCACCGATGCGATGGCCCTTCAAACCGACTTGCTCAATCAGCCAGCCCGCTGAATGGGTAGCTGGATTGCGAAACACACTGCCACAGCTCGGACGATCGTAGGGCTGGGTGCTATGACGACGGTTGAGGTGAGAATTGGTTTCTTCCTGAACTGAACGAGGATTATGGCCCATGGCAAGCTGGAACGTCGCCTGGATGACATAGCGTCCACCTTTTTGCAAGTTTGAGGTGCGATAGTGATACCCCAATTGATTCGGTGAAAGGGTCTCAATGGTTCCATCTGGGTTCAGCACATCCACACTCACCAAAATGTCCTCAACACATCCTTGGTGCGCTCCCGCATTCATCACCACCGAGCCGCCTACCGTTCCGGGAATCCCCACGGCCCATTCAAAGCCCTTCCATCCGCGTTTTGCTAAACGTTGAGCCAACAGCGGCATCATCTCACCTGCACCCACCACCACGCGACCGGATTCCTCATTAAAAGTCATTCCACGCATTTGACGCGTCCCCACCACTAAGCCCGGTAGCCCTTCATCACTAATTAAAAGATTCGACCCTGCACCCAACAATGTGACAGGCAACGATCGTTCCTTTGCCCAAATCACACCCGCCTTCAGTTGATCAACCGTACGAGGAGCCACAAACCATTCCGCTGGACCACCGACTTGAAACGAGGTTAAGGTCGAGAGGGAATAGTGAGGCTTAATAATGCAATCGCTATTCATTAATTGAACCGGAGCCGAATGGAGTACCGATGAAAATCGGGAGTTAGAGTAATGAGGTTGAACAGATTCAGGGACGAGTTCAAGTTGGCAAGTCGTAGGCATCATATTTTGGGAGAGCGTCATAATCTTACGGTTATGGGCGGTCATTTTATTGAAAGGACAGCGTAGTTGAGTGGGCGTGAAGAATCTGTGGAGAGCCGTTTTACAGGTGCATCTATAAAACATATCTGTAAAACGCATCTCTAAAAGTACATCTGTAAAAATGCATGACGGGCAATGAAGGATTCCAAACGAGGTTGAAACTAGTTAAACTAAGAAGGCATTGAAATCGAATATTCCCTATTAGTAATAAGCAATAACAATTGCAGTTTTCTCCTTCGCTCCATCAAATCCAAGGTGCTCATTTCGGAATGGTATGAATTAAGCTTCAGCAAGTGCCTGCTTTAATCCATATTTCTGAAAGGATGCAAGGGCATCCGGAATAACTTGATTTAAGTTACCAGCACCGAGAAAAATAGCAATATCACCAGGACGCAACACTTCAGGCAAGAACGCTTTTACTGCATCCAATGTGGGACGGTAATACACGTTAGCCTGAGATCGGGAAATCAGATCAGCGAGATGCTGTCCCGTAACATTACCTGGATTTTCCTCTCCTGCGCTGTAAATTTCGGTAATTATAACTACATCTGCATTCACAAATGATTTAGCGAATTCCGACAAAAAGGTCAAAGTTCGGCTATATCGGTGAGGTTGGAAGAACGCGACAATTCGATGATTGGGAGCACTACGATCGCCAGCTTGGAGTCGAGCAGCAGCCAAGGTGACTTGAAGTTCACTGGGATGATGCGCATAGTCATCAACAAATCGAATCCCATTCGCTTCCCCGCGTACTTCAAAGCGCCGTTTCGCACCGCTAAAGCTGGACAACCCGTCTTGGATCGACTCAATATCTGCACCGAGATAGCGTGCCACTGCGATCGCCGCTAGTGCATTACTTAAGTTGTGGGATCCTAAGAGAGAAACATGAATCGGGCCGAGACATTGCTCCTTTTCCCAAAGTTTGGCATGGGTCCCGTTGGCCGTATAGAAAATTTCATCAACGCTGTAGGTCGCACCGAAGGATCTGTCGATGCTGTAACTGATGGCTGGACGAATTTTATCCCGAACAACCGGACAGTCAATGCAGCCAATGACGATTTCACTTCGGCTGACAAAGGTTTGAAACACGTCAACCACTTGAGCTAAATTTTTATAGTGATCGGGATGATCATGTTCAATATTAGTCAAGACACCGATATAAGAATTAAACTTAACAAGTGATCCATCAGATTCATCGGCTTCTGCCACAAGATAAGACCCATTACCTGCTCTTGCATTGCCTTGCCAAGCGGAGACTTCACCCCCGACAATCACCGTCGGATCGAAACCTGCTTTAAGGAGCAAATATCCAACAAGCCCGCTGGTTGTAGTTTTTCCATGGGTTCCAGCGATCGAAATCCCTTTATATTCAGCAATCAAGCCAGCTAAAACATCGGACCGATGAAAAATAGGGCATCCGAGTTGGAGGGCGGCGGCATATTCAGGATTCTGAGTAGTAATGGCAGTCGAACAGACCACTTGGGGCAGTTGACGATCGTGAAAATAGGAAAGATTCTCCGCGTCTTGGGACGAAAAGACATGCGCCCCCATCGCCGTTAAGCGATCTGTAATGTGACTTAGCTTCAGATCCGAACCAGAAACAGGTAAGTTACGATGCGCCAAGATATGGGCGATCGCCGACATACCAATGCCGCCAATACCTAGAAAATGGAACGGTCTTCCGCTGAAATCGATTGAATTCAGCATCATTTATCCTCACACACACCAAAATCATAGCCATGTTCTGCGTATCATAATCAACGATCGCTTTTATGCGACTTAATCTACACTGAATCTCTCGCAGGCTCAAGTTAATCTAAAAAAAGTCGATAAACAGTGTTTTACCTCACTAAAAACAACCTAAAGCTAGAATAAGGCAATAATTGATGGATAGAGCACACGATGACATTCTGGATATTAGCATCAAGAGACCTGAAATCTATTGTTAAGTCAAGTTAAAATAGTTGTAAAAGTCTTATGCAAGGATGCTTTGACGAGGCATGAATTAGGCTTATTTGATGATGGTTAAGCGATCGTTGAATGCCGCGTGACAAGATAAACTGTAGGCATTAATTACGGATCCACATCAGATCAAAACATCAACTAGCTATCGACTTTGCTATTAACCTTGGGCGACTAAGTATAAGTATTAAATAATAATTCCTAGGGATTATTTAAATTTATCGGGGTTTCCCTCTTGATCAAAGTCTCATACTAGTTGTGCGATCGCTACAGGTTCAGGGATTGGATTAGCCTCAACTGAAGCTTGCGAATGTGGTCTCCTTTTAGGATATGATGGCTGCGTCAATTGGTAATTATTAACAGAGGGCAAGACGCTGTGATTAGAGTCGCGATCAACGGCTTTGGACGTATTGGACGTAGCTTTCTACGCTGTTGGGCTGGACGCTCAGACAGTGCTTTTAAAGTGGTGGCATTGAATGTCACATCCGATCCCCGGAGTAACGCACACATGTTCCGGTACGATTCTACGATGGGTCGATTCCAAGGTGAGGTGAGTGCGGATGACAACACCATCACCATTAACGGAAATGTTATCAAGTGCTGCTCCGATCGCAACCCTGAGAACTTGCCCTGGAAAGAGTGGGACATTGACTTAGTGATTGAATCGACTGGTATTTTCATCACCAAAGAAGGGGCGATGAAACATATCAAGGCGGGTGCTAAACGCGTTCTAATTACAGCTCCTGGTAAGGGCGATGATGGAACATTTGTGGTGGGTGTGAATGATCAAGATTACGATCCCGATCGTTGCTTTGTTATCAGTAACGCCAGTTGTACTACCAATTGCTTAGCCCCTATTGTTAAGGTAATTGACCAACACTTTGGCATCGTCAAAGGCATGATGACGACCACTCACAGCTACACGGGTG
Organism: Synechococcales cyanobacterium 340R_concoct_173_sub; assembly: GCA_025354065.1. The sequence continues at coordinate 21,339 of JANXNM010000350.1, forward strand.
ATCAACGAATTCTTGACTCTAGCCACCGCGATTTACGTCGTGCACGTGCTGCTGCGGTCAACATTGTTCCAACTTCAACAGGTGCAGCTAAGGCCGTTGCCCTTGTGTATCCGCCAATGGTGGGTAAGTTGAACGGGATTGCATTGCGAGTACCGACTCCGAACGTTTCCGTTGTGGACTTGGTTGCGAACGTTGCGAAAACGACGATCGCTGAGGAAGTGAATAATGTCCTGAAGGCTGCCTCTGAAGGATCAATGAAGGGCATTATCAAGTTCTGCGAAGAACCACTGGTTTCGTCTGACCATGCTGGAACCGATGAATCATCTATTATTGATGCAGCATTAACCATGGCAATGGGCGGCGATATGATTAAGATTGTCGCTTGGTATGATAATGAGTGGGGCTATAGCCAACGGGTTGTAGATTTGGCTGAGATTGTTGCTCGTAAATGGAAATAGTTTTTTAGAAATTACTTAATTTACATTCTAGAAGAGCGGTAAGAAATCGATTGATTTCTTACCGTTTTAGTTTCTTACCGTTTTAAATGTCTTTTAAGAGGGCATCTGCTCAAACTTTTACCTGAAACTCACAGACTATGAACTATTCAAAGCACATTGCTGAAACGATCGAAGCAGCCACCTCGTAGTCTTCGCTTTATGATTTGTAGCTAAAAGAAACGATCGCCCTGAACTCCAATCAAAAACTGGGTTAAAGGCGATCGATAATTCATTTAATTCACATTTAAGTAACTAGAACGTAAACTTACTTCGGATAGCGCCGATAATTGCACCAGTATTAGCCGAGTTATGGTCAGGAGCCGTCAACCAAATGAGTCCGGGCGTAATGGAAATATTGTCATTGACGCGGTACTGGTAAAAGCCTTCAAGGTGAATCGAAGTC
>JANXNM010000388.1 GCA_025354065.1 Synechococcales cyanobacterium 340R_concoct_173_sub
AACCCGTCGATCGGTTGTTGGGATTTTTGGTCTGGATGGCAGCGGGAAAAACGATCGCATATCCTTAACAGGATGAATGGAAAAATGGCGATTACTTTTTCAGCCAAGTCTCTAGATCTTCGATCGTTCCAAAATCGAGAACTGCGATCTCAGCATCATTAATCCTAATCCTGTCCGCCAAAGGATTTGCTAAATGAGAGGGAGATAGGTGAAGAGGAGGGCGATCGCAAGAGCAATTATTGCTAGAATAGCCTGACAGTAGAAAATATCCCATGACTAATCAAATTCAGGCATATTTGCAAGATGTTACGCAGATTTATCAAAAGGGTAATGCAACGGAACATACCTATCGTCCTGCTTTGAAAAATTTGCTTGAGTCTTTTGGTGATGGGGTTTTGGCGGTGAATGAGCCGAAGCGGATTAAGTGCGGTGCGCCAGATTTTTGGATTGGTCAGGGGATGTTAGAGATCGGGCATATTGAGGCGAAGGATATTGGGGTTTCGCTGAAGGGGTTTGAGAAAAAGGATCAAATGAAGCGTTATTTGAATGCTTTGGGGAATTTGATTTTTACGGATCATTTAGAATTTCGGTGGTATGTGGATGGGGAATTACGGTTATCGGCTGCTATTGCGACGTTTGATAAGCAGAAAAAGATTAAGGCTGATTGTGATGGAATTGCTCAAGTTGATCAACTGTTAAGGCAATTTCTTTTAACTAAAGTTGTGCAGGTGACGACACCGAAGGCTTTGGCGAAACGGATGGCGGCGATCGCGCAGTTGATTCGGGATGCGATTAATACGGCGTTAAATGATGACGATCGCGGTGGGATGTTGCGGCAACAGTTAGAGTCTTTTCGGGCGGTGTTGATTCGGGATTTGACGGGTGAGCAGTTTGCGGATATGTATGCTCAGACGATTTGTTATGGGTTGTTTGCGGCGCGGTGTAATACGGATCAGGTGAGTACTTTTTCGCGGGAGACAGCGAGTTTTCGCTTACCCAAAACGAATCCCTTTTTGCGCGGTATTTTTAATCAGATTGCGGGTTCGGAGTTGGACGATCGGATTGTTTGGGCGGTGGATACTTTGGCGACTATTTTGCAGCAAACGGATATGTCGGCTATTTTGAGCGATTTTGGTAAGCGGAGTCGTAGGGAAGATCCTGTGGTGCATTTTTATGAGACTTTTTTGGCGGAATATGACCCGAAGATGCGCGAGTCACGCGGGGTTTACTATACGCCGGAGCCTGTGGTTGGGTATATTGTGCGAAGTGTGGATTATATTCTCAAGGAGAAGTTTGGGATTAAGAAGGGGTTGGCGGATGCAAAGAAGATTCAAGTTCCTAATCCCAAGGGTGAGGGAACAATTGAGTCGCATCAGGTTTTAATTCTCGATCCTGCGGTGGGGACGGGGACGTTTATGCATCGGGTGATTGAGCATATTTACGAGGGTTTCAAGAAGCAGAAGGGGATGTGGTCGGGGTATGTGAGTCAGCATTTGTTGCCCCGTTTGTTTGGGTTTGAGTTGCTGATGGCTCCTTATACGGTGGCACATATGAAGTTGGGGCTACAGCTTCAGGAGTTGGGTTACGATTTTAGCTCTGAGGAGCGTTTACGGATTTATTTGACGAATACGTTACAGGAAGGTTTTCAAATTCCTGCGGCGGATGGGTTTATGAATCGTATTCGTGATGAGGCAGAGGCGGCAAAAGGGGTTAAGCAAGATACGCCTGTAATGGTGATTTTGGGCAATCCGCCTTATTCCTATGAGTCGATGAATACCGATCCTTGGATTGTGAATTTGGTTAAGGATTATTATCATGTGGATGGAAAGCCATTGGGAGAGAGAAATCCTAAAGGCTTGTTAGATGATTATGTAAAATTTATTCGCTTTGCTCAGCATCGGGTTGCGGAAACTGGTTATGGAGTTGTGGCTTTAATTACGAATCATGGTTATTTGGATAATCCAACTTTTCGGGGAATGCGTCAAAATTTGATGCAGACTTTTGATGAGATTTATGTTTTAGATTTGCATGGGAATAGCAAGAAAAAAGAAGTTTGTCCCGATGGTTCACCAGATCAAAATGTGTTTGATATTCAGCAAGGGGTAGCGATCGCATTTTTTATCAAGTATCAAGATAGTCAGCAAGATTTAGCTAA
>JANXNM010000409.1 GCA_025354065.1 Synechococcales cyanobacterium 340R_concoct_173_sub
GCGAGAATCACCGACCATCAAGGTCCGAGAAGCCTCGACACCTAAGGCCGCACAAGCGCGATGAAGCAATCGTGGATCCGGTTTTCTAAAATCAGCAGATTGGGATCCCCAACAGAGTTCTAAAATAGGGTTCAAATCACACTGATTCACAAAGGCGTTTACATTATCCGTTGAGTCGGAAGATAATATTCCAACCTTCAATCCTGCGCTATGAAGTCCTCGCAAACAGTCCCCAACTCCGGCAAATGCTGGGATGAGCGATGCTTGGGTTAGTTCAACCGCATCGAACGATCGCCTCACTATTTCGAGAGCATCAATCCAACCATAGCCAAGAGTAGTCAATTGTCCAGCAGTCGCAACCTCTTCCTCATGTTGGCTTGCAACTGCAATTTGTCCAGTTGGGTCCACACAATCTTCTGTCACTCCCCAAGATCTGAGTAAAGATTGTTTGAAATCCCTCGTTGCACGATTTCCTACCGCTAAGGCTAAATGATGTGCTCGTTGATAGCCGAGCTGACGAAGATACTGTTTAGAATCAGCTAATGTCCCGTCTTTATCAAAGATAACCGCTTGAACTTGTGAGAATTGGACAGCACCACATCGTACATTAACCATTGGTTAGAAAAGTGATTTTAAGAACAACATTTGAAAATTGTTTTAACTGGAATATTCCAAACAATAATTCATCTTTTATCTAACCACAGAATCCTTCACTCTCTCGCTCTCACAAGATACAATTTAATGCCATAAATTATCTTATTTAGTAGCAACGATCGCAAGATTCCATGCTAATCGACGCATTCCTGGAATTCTCTTTAAGAATTTATCGAATCGTTCTAAGCGTTGATAAAGTGGGCGAAGACGATTCTGTTCTAGAATAATTTTTTTCCAGTAACGTTCCTGATTTGGATTAACGTTTTCAATTAAGTAAAACTGTAAAAATATCCAAAGCGTTGCAATCCAAAAGGTGTCGAATTTAGTCGATGAAAATTGTTGTTTGACTTCATTAACAATATTAATATGGAGCGGTCTTTCATCTTCAGTTCGGACTTCTGTCGCCATTTTTCGATAGATATTAATCACCGGATTATGGCGCAATGGATCCCAGAAACACATCTTCCCACCCGGTTTCAACACCCGATGTATTTCACAAATAGTCACACTGGGATCTGGAATATGGTGTAACAGATTAGCTGCATAAATAATATCAAACGTATTATCTGGATAATCTATCGCCATAGCATTTACAACCCGCCCTTCCACCTCAACACCATTTTTCAACGCAAGTTTTAAGGCCACTTCGACCATACCAGGAGAGTAGTCTGAAGCAACACAACGCGCTCCTAATTTCGAGAAATAAACACTATTTTCTCCAGCACCACATCCGAGATCAAGTAAATATTTCCCTCGAACATCGCCCAAATGCTTCAAGATAAATCGATTTTCAGGTGCGGTGCAGGCTTCAAAATAATCCGCAACTCGAATTCCATCAATATCAATTGAACTCGCCCACTGATCATGAAACTCTTGTTCTCGCTGAAGCAGATCGTGGGGAAGCATTTGTTAGACCTATAAGAAAGGATGAAGTAGTGGACGATCGGTATAAGTTTACCGCTTGCATTAACTGAATGATAGATAAAAGATAGGGGAAGAACCTAATATGATTCTTCCCCTATTCTCAAGACATTAATTAAAAGTCGATTAGAACGTTAGCGTTTGCCTGCAACTTTCTTTTTATCCATCTTCCGTAAGCGTACCGACAAGGGCGTAATTTCGAGTAATTCATCAGACCCAATATACTCCAGCGCACGTTCTAAACTCATCTCCTGAGGAGCCTTAAGTTGAACTGTTTCTTCTCCGCCAGATGCCCGGTGGTTAGTCAGTTGTTTTGATTTGCAAACGTTAATTTCAAGATCTTGAGGACGATTGTGTTCCCCAATGATCATGCCTTTATAAACCTTGGTGCTTGGTTTGATAAAGAAGAATCCACGATCTTCAGCATTCATCAACGAATAGAAAGTTGCAGTCCCTTCTTCCACTGACATGATGACACCGTTGTAACGCGCTTGGATGTCGCCCACGATCGGACGATAATCCACAAAACTATGGTTCATAATGCCTTCGCCTCGGGTTAGACGAATGAAATCACCCCGGAACCCAATCAGACCGCGTGCTGGAACGACAAATTCCAGAATCGTACGGCCTAATCCATTGGCTTCCATATTTTGCATTTCTGCTTTACGGGTGCCTAGTTTCTCAATCACCGAACCCACCGCTTCATCAGGGAGATCAAGCGCCAGAAGCTCAAACGGCTCACATTTTTTACCAGCCAATTCACGATAAATCACCTGGGGCTGGGACACTTGGAACTCATACCCTTCACGGCGCATGGTTTCAATCAAAATACCCAAGTGCAGTTCCCCACGCCCTGCAACAGAAAAGCGATCGGGGGAATCAGTTTCTTCAACTCGCAACGCTACATTGGTCTGCAATTCACGCATGAGCCGATCGCGAACCTGACGAGAGGTGACAAACTTGCCTTCTTTCCCAGCAAACGGCGAATCGTTGACCATAAAGGTCATTTGAAGCGTTGGCTCATCAACTTTGATCATCGGGAGCGCTTGGGGATCTTCTGCACAAGTGATGGTTTCACCAATATTAGCATCTGCAAATCCGGCCACAGCGACGAGGTTTCCAGCGCTACAGGATTCGATGTCA
>JANXNM010000490.1 GCA_025354065.1 Synechococcales cyanobacterium 340R_concoct_173_sub
CAGTTTTAATACGCTAAGACTAATGTCATCTTCGATTTCATCCGGGAAAGCTGAAATCCGTAAAATTACGGATACTAAGGCTGAAATTCAGACGGATTCAACATCCCCCGCATTTCTTGTACTAAGTGATGTTAACTATCCTGGTTGGCAGGCATGGATTGATGGCCAGCCAACTAAAATCTTCCAAACTAACTACGTTCAGCGCGGAGTCAATATTCCGGCTGGTAAGCACATTGTACGATTTGAATTTCATCCATTGAGTTTCAATATGGGTGCAGGTATAGCCGCTGCCTCTATTTTTGGTGGTTTGTATAGTCTGACGAAAATGAAGCCAGTTTCTGAATAGAAGGAGTAGATTCGATCGAAAAAATGTTGCAATTAACTGTAATGTATAAAATATTAATTGTCTAAATTCAAAATTATACTTTTCGGAGTTTTTCCATGTCTTCAACCAAGCAACATTCCTCTGGAAATGAACAGAAAAAATTCCTTGAGTGGCTAAATCATAATCTGCCGCCAGGAGTTGATTGGAAACAAGGAGCATTGGACTATATTGCTGCTCGGTTGAACGAAGATAACGGTGAAACCTCTAGACGATTTCATCTGACCAAGCCGTTCTATTCGATGAAATCAGGCCAACCCATTAATGAGCAATTACAAGAGTTTACTCGTGAAGTTTCACATTTTTTGAACGTCTTATCCCTGTTGTCAGTCTCTTCTGAAACTAGCTTTTTGGATGTGGCATGTGGATCAGGTTGGTGGACGCACTTTTTATCAAAGTTGAGTCTTCGAGTTGTCGGTATCGATATTTCTTCCGATATGATTGACCTAACAAGGGAACGTCTTCGACTGGATGGTATTCCGACACCTGAATCTGATACGTTCGATAAGGTTACGTTACTCACTCATGACATGGAGGAGACAAGTCTGCCTCAAGAGCTGCAATGCAGTGTAGCGATTCTTGAGTCTGCTTTGCATCATTTTGTAGACCCTATCCAAACTTTACGGAATATTGCTGATAGCCTTTCTGATGATGGGATTTTAGTCGTTTTGGAAGGGACTTCTGATGGTAAGGGAGATGCCTATTGTGTTGAGATCATGAATCGATACAACACATTAGAACGTCCTTATACACGTGAGCAATTAATTGCTATTTTGCAATTCTCAGGGATGGCTGAATATGAGTTCTTTCATCCAATGAATGGTTTTTTTCTGCAAGTTCCAGACGTTGCTGACCATGTCCGCAATCAGATTGTGAATGCTAGAGATTGGAATACTGTTGTTGTTGCTAAGCGTCCCGGTGGACTAAAGCGACACTTGAAGTTTGAGGGGAGCTTTTTCATGCGCCCAACCTTGTTGCATTCAGGAGTTCCTCATGGTCAGCCAGTGGGACTTGATAATGCAGGTGCAGAAATAGCATCTCAACATTCATTAGATGTGAGTGATTCTGTTGCAAAAGTCGCTATTGAACGTCCTTGGGGAGAGCTAGGAATTAAGGGTGAACTCCAAATTCTCACTTCTGCATCGAAGAGAATTGTGAGTAAAACGATCGCAAAAGCTTCTAAACTATTTTGAGGTGGTTGAACAGCTTAACCTCTAAATCAACGATCGGTAGGCTTTCAGGGTTTCCTCTGCTGTCTGTCTCCAAGAAAACCTCCTAGCTTGTTCAAAGCCTCTCCGGATCAGTTCTTGCCGTAATTTCCGATCGTTGATTACTTGCGTGATTGCATCAGCAATTGCCATTTTATCGTCCGCATCAATCATAGTGGCCGCATTTCCTACTACCTCTAGCAAGGACGAATTATTACTGCAAACCACGGGCGATCCTAACGTCATAGCTACAGTGTCATTTGGCAAATAGTCTAAGTGGTGGATATGATTACGGTAGAGCGATCGGGCAATTCGTTCAAAAATGGGTTCATAGAGCCAACCTTTTTGTCCCACGAGTACTAGATCATGATCAATTTTTTGGGTTCGCTTTAGATAGTCAAATGCTTCAATTAGACCGACTATGTTTTTACGAGGTTCTATGGTACTGACAAATAAAATGAATGGTCGAGTTAAGTCATAATATGGCTGAAAAGCGGGAACATGAGGCTCATAGCCCGCGCCATAACGACTTGCGAGCGGTGTTACAATAATACGCCCGGCATCAAATCCTAAATACTCAACAATATCTCGTTTAGAACTTTCAGAAATTGTCAAAATTAAATCAGTCCACCGTAAACAACGTCTAACCCGATCGGCATAAACTTGAACAATTTTATTGCAATATTGGGGGTACTTAATGAAGGTTAAATCATAGATTGTTAGAACCTGCCGACTTTTTCGGAAAGGGTAGACCGTATAGTTAGTACCATGGAAAATATCACAAGAGCCAAACGATCGTTCAAATACTGGTAAGAAAAGCTTGGGATAACGAATACATAGATTTGTTATCTTAATAGGTATTGGTACAAATTTTAGATTGGTGTAGGACTTTAATGATTCAGGAGTTGATGATCTGCGCAGAAGAGCGTTCTTCAGACTGACTTGGCAAATAGGCTGTACCTGTATTTCTGACTCAATAGCTATTTCTGTAAGTTCCTCCAAAATTTTTAGGACACAAAATCCAATCCCACTAGGTTTTGAGAGAATTGGAGAGGTATCAATGGAAATCCGCAACATGGCTAATGGCTACTATTATATGGTTTGGGAATCTATCTAGGCCGATAACTCCAGTAGAAAAGCCTATAAAAGTTCCTGAGATATTTTGCCGTTATAGACAACTTGTTCTAAAGTCTCTCTGAACTGTTGATGAAGAACGGCATCAGTATATCTTCTATATTTTTTGGACCAAAATCATAGAAGATGCGCCTGTAACGTTGAACGTTGGGAGAATATCTAGAATTTGAAGACTAGCAAGAACTTGATTCATAAATGGAGAGATAGCGAATCCCTGCTTGACCGCTTCATCTCCGGTTACTTTATCCCTAAGTATAATTTTTCTGATTATCAATAGTGGCAAATATGAATGCCCCCACTGCACCGATCGAATAAATCTGAATCCAGACGACTCAACTACTGACTTCAAATACTTTTGGCTGTATCTTCGATAGTGACCATCGGCACGGTCATATGCTGAATAAAGATTTTGCCTCATGGGTACGCCAACAATAAGATACCCTTCAGGAGTGATATGGTCTCGAACGGCACGAAGAAACTCCTGTTCATTTTCGATATGCTCTAGTACATCCATCATCATTAGAAGGCTATACTTTTCTAGGTAATCAGATTGTCGTCGTAGAACATCGTAGATATATAGTGATCCGCTGACTTTAGGGCACAACTTGAGTGCGTTTAAGTTAAGTTCAAATCCATCAATACTTTTATGTAACGTTTCAGAAAGATAACTTAAGACCAATCCGCTACCACAACCGACCTCCCCAACCGAGATGCTTTCGCGAATGAGATTACCAAAATTTTTCCTGATCAGTTCATTGCGGTGCCGAACCCAGAAATGGTCGGGAGTTCCATGGAGAAACCATTCATCCGCCATGCTCACTGGTAATGGATTATTGAGGAATTTAATTTTATTATGATCTTTCATTTCTACTTAACTATTTAGTAAAATTTATTTTCAGCATTTGGTGAGAAATTGTTAGTCACTACTTAGATCCAATATATTTTTCGGAAATAATGAACAATGGCCTTTCTTTAACCTGCTCAAATACTCTCCCTAGGTATTCGCCAATAATTCCAAGCATCATCATTTGTAGCCCACTTAACATTAGTATAGCTAAAATCAAAGTCGTAAAACCAGGAGCGACACGCGGCTGCATCCCCATCAGTGAAATATTAAATACATATATCACCGCATAAATGATACCTAGACACAAACAGACGACAAAAATTAACATGCCAATAATAAGTGCCAAACGTAGAGGTTTAAGAGAGAATCCAATAATTCCATCAAAAGCAAGTTTCATTAGTCGGTTAAGGCTATAGCTCGTCTCTCCGCTGTAGCGATCGGGGCGATCATACAAAACTCCCATCTGTTTCATCCCAATCCAAGCCCTCAGACCTCTGATGTAGGGGTGTTGTTCAGTCATGATTGATAACTGGTTGACGGCTTGAGGGGAATAAGCACAAAAATCTCCAGCATCTAAAGGAATATCAACCTTAGTGAGAAGCGATAAAATTCTGTAAAAACCCCAGTAAGCCAATCGCTTTAGAGTACTGCTCCCATTCCTTTTGCGCCTTACACCATAAACAATATCCATACCTATAGCAACTTGTTTCACCAGTTCTCTACCAACACAAGCTGGATCTTGTCCATCAGAATCCATCACTAAAACAATAGCTTCAGTTGAAGCCTGCCTCATTCCTGCAATCACGGCAGCTTGATGCCCAAAATTTCGTGAAAATCCCAAGTACAGACTGTTGCCTCGACAATCAATAATTCCCTGAATAACTTCGCGTGATCGGTCTGTGCTGCCATCATTTACAAAGATCAATTGCGGCGTGTGGAATTTTGTATCAACGCAAAAGATATCATCAAGTTCTTTGACCAAACGGACTAAATTCTTCTCCTCATTATGGATGGGTAATACTACGGCTACATCAAATCGATCGTTTTTCATTAGACGTGACCAATAAGTAATGTAAATCACTGATAGAGTAGTTTTGTTTCCAATAGGAATTTTTAATAAAGCTAATAGTGATACTGAGATCAGGATATCGACTATCCCACAAGTCGTCAACTAAATCATGTATATTTCAACCTTACGCAGCAGTCTGCTATGGTTGATGGCCAGACTCATGACTACTTGTATGTACACTTTTTAAGGAATGTTTCAATCATGAAAAGAGCCAAGGTTCTGGGGAGAGCGGATGAGTTGGCTAGGGGGGATTCATACACTCATGCCATGTGGGTTTTTATCGGCTTTTTTACCTTCTATATTTTATTTTTCTCTCCCGTCTTATTTCATCAGCAGTTACTTGCATTTGCAGATGGAATTGGATACTACTTACCTGCATACTACTCTGCCAAGTCACTGTGGACAGACCTAATATTTGGGGGATATCCACTAGCAGCAGACCCTCAAAATATGACCTGGTATCCACTAGTAATATTGCTCAGTTGGATTCCTAGCTCGTGGAATTTCTTTGTTATCCTAGCTTATGTACTAGCAGCTAGTTTTTCTTATTATTATGTTTATACCCTAACTGCTTCTCGATTGGCGGGGGTCGTTGCTGGCGTTACCTATAGTATGAGTGGCTTCATGATGGCTCATTTATCTATGGCGACAATGCTTCATTCTGCTGCTTGGATTCCTCTTCTGCTTTGCTCATTAGAGAAATTACGCCATTCTGTGCGACGTATTTGGTTGGTAATGGGGGTCGGTTCATTCGTTTGCTGTTTCTTTGGTGGTAATCCACAGATTTCCATATATGGTATTGGCCTG
>JANXNM010000531.1 GCA_025354065.1 Synechococcales cyanobacterium 340R_concoct_173_sub
CGATCGCTCAGCTTGCCAAAAACTGTCCCCGGCTCAATCGTCAAGTCATACACCGACAAATGAGTTGAACCCGCTTCGATCGCCAACTCCAACGACTCCCGCCACATTGATAATGTCTGCCTTGGCAACCCTGACATCAAATCCAAACTCCAATTTCCCGCCAATCTCAACAACTCCACACTCCGCCATACATCCTTCACGCGATGCGATCGGCCACAGGCTTCTAATAATTCATCCTGAAACGCCTGAACCCCCAAACTAAATCGATTTACCCCTGCCGATTTCCACGATTCTAAGCGAGGCATATCAAACGTTCCCGGATCCACCTCCATTGAGATCTCAATTCCCGATTCAAATCCAAACCGCTGCTCCAATGCCATTAGAATCTGACGAATCTGAGCAGGAGACAATAATGACGGCGTTCCCCCACCGAAAAAAACACTGCTTAAGCCCTCGCCTTTAGCGGGTTCTAGCTCAATTTCGCGAATCAACCACGCCACATACTCCGCCATCATGCCCGACGACTCACCCACCAACCGATCGCCCACCACCGAAATCGGAAAATCACAATAAAAGCATCGCCGACGACAAAATGGCACATGCACATAAGCGGCCCTCGGAGCCTGCATCTCCCATAACACATTCATCCCACCACCATCCCGTAATATCAAGAAACATTACCCGTCAATCACAAACGATATAATAGAACCGCGATGTCATGAAAATGCCCGCAGCCCGCATTCCTCAGAGACGCGAATCATTGCGCCCCACCCCATAACATCCCCATGCTCGACGCAATCATCATCATCTCATTCATCATCGCAGGCGCAGGCATTGGCTACCGAGGCATCGAAGCTCTTCCACTCGACGTTCAAAGCCAAGTTACCAATCCTGAAGCCCTGCGTCTGGTCATAGCCCCCTTCGGTGCACTCCTCGGCACAGCTTTTGGTCTTCTGGCCCAAACCAGTTATCGTCGAGTCGAAAAACAGATCAAGGGCATGACTGCCGCGAACCTCCTCAGCCGAGCCGTTGGCCTAGTCTTGGGACTTCTCATTGCCAACCTTCTTCTGGCGCCTATTTTTCTGTTTCCTATCCCCAGCGAATTCTCCTTTATCAAGCCTCTCACTGCTATCATGGGCGGCATCCTATTTTCCTACCTCGGTATCAGCCTAGCCGACACCCACGGACAAAATCTTCTGCGCCTAATTAATCCCAACAGCGTTTCTTCCCTTCTCGCCGATGGGACTCTGCAATCTGCTACTGCAAAAGTCCTAGACACCAGTTGCATTATCGATGGTCGGATTCACGAACTCCTTCGCACTCACTTCATTGAAGGTCAGCTTCTAGTTCCCCAATTTGTACTTCAAGAACTTCAAACCCTAGCGGATGCATCCAATGCCCAAAAACGCAGCCGAGGCCGACGAGGACTTGATATTCTCAATACTATGCGCACCGAAAATCCCGATCGGGTTGTCATTCATCCCGCCGACTACCCCAACATCACCACTGTTGACAACAAGCTTATTCGCCTCGCTCAAGAAATCAATGGAACTCTACTCACCACGGACTACAACCTAAACAAAGTCGCCACGGTTCAAGACATTATTGTGTTGAATATTAATGACCTAGCCCAAGCCCTTCGCCCGACGTATATTCCCGGCGATACGCTTGATTTAAAACTATTAAAATCCGGTAAAGAACCCACTCAAGGCATCGGCTATCTTCAAGACGGCACAATGGTTGTGGTCGAAGAAGGCAAACCCTAC
>JANXNM010000579.1 GCA_025354065.1 Synechococcales cyanobacterium 340R_concoct_173_sub
GTTTGGATTCAGTGGCTATGAGCTAAACCCCCAGATGGGCAAGGCATTATTTTGGGAGAAGAAATTATCAGAGGTTCCAATAGAACGGAAAGCCTAAGTAATGGCGAGATTGATGTTGAGCTTGCTTAATATTCAAGAATCAAGTTCAAAAAATATTTTTATTTTACAGAGCTTGCGTTAAAACCAATGGAGTTACTTCTGCATGAGGTGACTTTAATTTTCCCCTTGTCCTTCCTGCATCTAAAAATATGACGATCGCAACCGAACTCGCTCCAAAAATCACCCAACCGCCTGTTTATAACGTTCCTAAAGAAGTCTTAGTCGATAAACCCGTTGTCTTGACCGGAAGCTACGATGTGAGTCGCATTACCGCTGTGAGCTTAAGCGCTGAGGATAAAGTCTCGTTGCCTGTGATACTAAGCGCTGGGACATGGACAGTGACTATGGCAAAAGGATTTTCGACGGCTGGAGCAAGGTGGTTGAGGCTACGGGGAACCGATCGTTCGGGTCAGGAAGTCGAGAACAAAGTCTTTTACCTCACAGTGAGCCAAGATCCATTGACCGTTGGCCAAAACTTGGTCCTAAAGGTATTAAGCGACACGTTTTTTAAAGTCACGCCTCAGGATTCTACGCAACTTAATGACCAACAAAAAGTATTTGTTAAAGCAGGCCAAACGTTCCGGGTCAACCGCTATGGATTGCTCGATTCCCATCTCAAACTTGAACTAGCGGATCCGATCGGTTCTGTCGGCACATTTGGCTACTTTTATGAGGGGGCCGTTCAACTGAGCAAAGGCGCTCAGGTCTTCCGGTTCAACATTCACGAAGTTGCAAATACTCCAGCCGATGGCGCACAGCTTTTAGTTAGGACTACTACATTTCTGAAAAAGCGTCTCGTCGATTCCAGTGTACTAGCGGCTAATGAGAAGACTCAACTGATGCAGGGCCAGACCTTACAGATTACGGGCTATGCCTGCATTGGCGGTCATTTTCGAGTAACGTTGGTAGAACCGATCGCAGGATTTGGAGATTCAGGATTTATTTATTGGCGGCATATTCAGTTAGCTCGATCGGGTAAAGAGATTCCATTTGACCCTGATGCGCTGACGGTGACAGTATTGCAAGATACGGTGATTAAAAAACGTCCCATAGATTCAAGTGCGCTCCCATCGGGCGATCGGGCTAGTCTTTCAAAAGGACAAATCCTAGGCGTATTGAGTTACGGGGTCGAGGGTGGTCACATTAAAGTGGCGCTGACGGAAGAGATTTCGGGATTTGGTAATACGGGCTATTTGCATCCGGCCTTTATGAAAATGCAACGCGGGGGCAAATCAATCAATCCGATTCCGGATCAAGTTGAATTGAATGTACCGTACTTCTCTCAGCGCGATAATCCTCGGTTTAGTTGGGCGACGTGCAATGTGACCTCGATCGCCATGGTGTTTTATTACTATGGTGTCCGATCGAAAGATGGCGGACAACTTGAGGATGAATTGTTGCAATGGTGTTTTGATAATTATGGTGAAGGATCTCAAACTAGTCATAATTGTTTAAGTGCATTGATTCAATTCTATGGATTTGAACATCGCTTTGAAACAAAAGCATCACTAACCGATATTCGAGAACAATTGATCGATCGTCATCCTGTTGTATTGTGCGGATACTTTACTCATGGCGGCCACATCATTACGGTAGTGGGCTATACGCCGCAGGGATTAATTGTGAATGATCCGTGGGGGGATGGCTACTCTGGCTATCAAAGTACCGAAGGTCGTAAGTTGTTGTATCCCAATAACTATGTTGCCGAAATGTGTGGAGTTGGCGCTGATATTTGGGCGCACTTTATTTGGAAAAAGTAGGACTGTGTAAATACGGAAGCTATAGTGAACGATCGAAAGTTTCGATCGTTCATCAGTTAGGGGCGGGCTTTGATTGAGGTAAGGCGATGAAGAAAGACGCTCGCGAACAACAATTGTTTTTAAAAATGTCTTTAAAAAATAGAATATTGAACGAGCTAATTTTAATTTCTATCAATAACTGATCTACCCTGCAAACTCACTCCTCAACAAAGTCAATGCCTTCGACAGCCCCAAGGTATCACTTTCCGCAATAAATGCTTGAATTCGGACCACACTCAATTCAGGAAACGCCAAACTCATTTCCGTTAATCGATAGCCCACTGATGTGAGTTGCCAAATCTCTAGCTCGCCTTGTATTGCACCTTCAGTAACTTGCGATCGATAACGCCACACTTCTGAAATCCCCATTGATTCAAACATTGGCAGGCGTGGAATTGCACCTTCACCTAACATCACATCTATAACTAGATCGGGAGGTGTAATACTCGTTACATCTAATTCTAAACCCCTAATAGGCAGGGGCGGATAGTCCAAATAGTAAGCCGCAAAAGGCTGAATTGCTTGACCATTTTGAGCATTTACTAGCAAAATTGAACCTAATCCATGTAAGGTTTCGTCAGCTTCATCCGCTATGACAATTAACAATGAATCCAATAACCGCTGTGTCCGATCGTGAATGTCTTGGGGTGTCATTAACTCTAATCGACCCCGATCGTAAGTCAAATTCACCGTTCGATCGTTGCCCAATTCATTCAAAATCTCAGTAAATTTTGGCCAAGTTACTTTTTTAAGTAAAATTCGTTTTTCAGTAATGACGTTTTTTTTACCAAAGAAAAGCATAACTTAGACCTCAAGCGCGATAGGGTTAAAATGAAGGGGGAGAAGAATACTCAAATGAGCAGAATCATATTCAAAAAACAATCTATCAAAAAACTGACGAATCGTAATTTAAAGCAATGGCTGAAATGGACCGCCATAAGCTGCACAATGACCGTGCTGACTTTAACGATCGCAGCTCACCTTCCCCGTCGAACTGGAACGCAGGTGAATTCCTGTACAAATTCGCCCTATTCAGTGTATCTGGTGGCGGATGTGATGCATGTGGATTTGGTGCTTCCTGTGAAAAATCCAGCATTTGATTGGCGATCGGTGGTCAGACTAGAAACCATAGGCCGCGAAAAACGCAATGACTATCGCTATCTGAAGTTTGGCTGGGGCGATCGGGATTTTTATATGAACACGCCGAGTCTGGACAAAATTCAACTGCCTCGATTAATTCGGACGCTTTTTGTTCCCGGAAATCCCACTGCGATCCATATCAATGGCTACCAAGAGGTGCCGATCGAAGCAGACCATCAAACCAAATGTGTGGGTTTAACTCAGACTCAGTATTTAAAACTCGTGAATTATGTAAAGCGATCGTTTCGGGGCGTAAAGCTCGATCGGATTCAAGATGGCTTTGTCGATGCAGCGGGGTTTTATGAAGCTACTGGATTTTATTCAATTGCCCACACTTGCAATGACTGGGTGGCGGGCGCACTGAATGCAGCAGATGTGACAACCCCATTATGGTCAGGGTTGTCGGGTTCCGTTATGCAGCAGCTTGGAGATCGTGCATCAGTGAAAAGACTTTAAATCCCAACAAATTAAATCTCAACTTGGCCCGCAAAAACCCGTTCCGCTGGTCCCGTCATAAAAATCCTGTTGTCGCTAGCCCACTCAATTTTCAATGGCCCACCTGGTAACTCAATGGTGCAAATCCGATCGGCCTTGTCATTCAAAACCGCCGCGACAAGCGTTGCACAAGCCCCCGTTCCGCACGCTAACGTAATCCCCGCACCGCGTTCCCAAACCCGCATTTTTAAATAATCTCGGCTGACAACTTCGACAAATTCAGTATTCGTTCGTTGGGGGAACGCGACATGATGTTCAAACAGTGGGCCAATTTTTTCTAAATCGATCGTCGCCACATCCTCCACAAAGGTCATGCAATGCGGGTTGCCCATGCTGACACAAGTGACGCTCCAAACATGGCCGTCTACGTCTAACGTCTGAGCCACAACGGTATCACCACCGCCAACAAGAGTCGTAGGAATTTGTGCAGGTGCGAGGCGAGGATAGCCCATGTCTACGGTAATTTGGCCGTTTGCTTCGAGTTTAGGCGTAATCAGTCCGGCCAAGGTATGAACCGTGTAACTTGACTTGGCTTTCGCACCTTCAAGATCCCCCAAAAATCTAGCCATACAACGAATGCCGTTGCCACACATCTCTGGCTCGGATCCATCAGAGTTGTAAATGCGCATGGTGTAGTCGGTACCATTTTGACCGGGTAGCGCAAAAATTACGCCATCGGCTCCGATGCCAAAGTGACGATCGCAGAGTTTTTCAGCTTGTTCGGGGGTGACGATCGGCTGAGGGCTATGGCGATTATCCACCAAGATAAAATCGTTGCCGAGGCCGTGATATTTCACAAAGGATAATGTCGTCATGGTGCTATGTTGATTTTTTTGGGATTAGTTTAGAGCAAATTGTAACGGGACGTGGGCTTTAGACCCAATTTCTCGGTAAACTGGAGGCAAAGTTTACAGCTAAAAATTTGTTATGAGTACTGAACTAGAAACGTCACTGCCTAGTGTTCGCCAAGTCCAAATCCTAATTAAAGATGGCAATGAGGTTGAACTTAAGCTTGTTACGGGTGATTTACTAACAGGAAAAGTGCGTTGGCAAGACCCATACTGCATTTGCCTGCTGGATCACTATGACCAACCTACCGTGATTTGGCGATCGGCCCTCGTCTACATGAAGCCAAAGCAACTCTAAAACTTCGCCCAAACGTTCAAAACCCGATCGCAGGCGGTTTGAAGATCTTGAGTCACCATTTTAATCGGCTGGTCTGCATTAATCCGAATAAACCGATCGGGGAACGAGAGTTGCTGTTGTTGATGCATGGCTGCAAATCCCGATCGCACGTTTTGGTGAAATTGCAAATCTGCTTGCTCAATCCGATCGCGGGTTCCCCTGGCCTGTGCCCGCGCCAAACCGATCTCTGCATCTAGGTCTAACCAAAGCGTCAAATCCGGCTCTAAGCCACCCGTTGCGATTTGATTGATCTCATCTATCAGAGTCTGGTCTAAGCCACGTCCATAGCCCTGATATGCCACAGTTGAAGCGGTGTAACGATCGCATAGAACTAAGGCTCCATTGTTCAGCCAAGGTCGCAGCCAAGCTTCCACATGTTGGGCACGATCGGCAGCGTAAAGCAGCAGCTCAGTCCGATTTTGCATCTCTTCATCGCCATCAGGCATCAGGAGAACTTGACGAATTTTTTGACAAAGTGGGCTGCCTCCCGGTTCACGGGTAAGTTTTATTTCACTAAAGCCAAGGTCCGATCGTTGGCACAACCAGGCTTCAAGGAATTGGATTTGGGTGGTTTTCCCGCACCCTTCCCCGCCTTCTACTACGATGAATTTTCCGTTCATGCTGCCAATCTCCCGAATCCGGAATAAGTCTCAGAAGTTTACCTTGTCTCAAGTCCTGAATTTGACTTGAACCGAGTGGAGGCTTTGCCGTATCGTGTAGACGGTATTCGTTACGACTTGTCTGGCAGATTGGAGGTTCAGTATGGCTCGGTATCCCGCTTTATTTACATTGGGAATCAAAATTGGAGATCTCCATGCAAGCCTGAAAAAATTGTTTGAGAGTTGCGATCTCAACATGATTTATGACACGCCGGAGTATGTGATGGCGCGCGAAATTCCGGGGAAGGTGCCCTTTGCAAAGCTGGTGACAGTGGAGGTTTTGATCGATCGTACAAGGGCCACAGCAGATGCTGTACAGCTCAAACTAGTTGTAAAAAATGAAGAGTTACCGCTTCAATCGGGAAATCATTGTGCGGTGGTGTTTGAGGCGATTAATGTGGCAATTAAGGCCGGGGAGGACTGGACAGTGTTGGAGAGCTTTACCAGTGAGGAAGAGTCTCGGTAGGTGGGGATCTCTTAGTTGGGGATGAAAATAGTTGGGGATGAAAATAGTTGGGGATGAAAATAGTTGGGGATGAAAATAGTTGGGGATGAAAAATAAAAGCCTGCGCGAATCACAAAACTAATGGATTTGTGCAGGTCGTGGAGTTAGAACCTGATGACAGCGATTAACCACTGGCCGTGTCCCCCCCGCC
The DNA here is from genome assembly GCA_025354065.1 of Synechococcales cyanobacterium 340R_concoct_173_sub. Next base: position 6,034 of record JANXNM010000579.1, read on the forward strand.
ATCGTCGTCGTCATCTAAAGGATGATAGTCATAATTTTCAGGATCGCCAATCATGCCGGGACTAATCAATGTAATATCGAACTCATCGGGCGGGACGGTCTGAATTTGTTCGCGCTTCAGAAGATAGTAGATAGCCCGAACGTCGGGACCAAAAATAACTTCATCAGAATTTTGTAAATCGTGGGACTGAAGCTTGCGCCCATTCACTAACAGACCATTGGCACTGCCTTGTCCCCGAAGATTGCCATCCACAATCCGATAATAATAAGAGCCATCTTCTTTAGGATGTTTTACCAACGTGGCATGGCGACGAGAGACAAATTGAGACACCAAACGAACATCACACCTTGGATCGCGTCCGATCGAATAAACCGGACCATCAAGGTTAAATTCCCGGCGACCCTTATCATCTTCAATGATGAGCATGTGGTTATTTTGCTGTTCTGAAGGCATGAGGGTTGATCTATCCAAGGTGAGAGAGAAGATATTCCAATTAGACTACGATTTCGTTAGACTTTTAGATAATTTTAAAAGATCGTTATGCGATCAAGCAAGGCTAGAACGAATTGTTGACTATCTCGCCCAATAACGCAAAAGAATTGAATTCCCGACGACTGTGATCGAACTCATTGCCATTAAGATGCCCGCTTGTCCAGGTGTCAGAACAATCTTCCAGGTCGGTAATAACAATCCAGCAGCAACTGGAATTGCAACGATGTTGTAAATCATTGCCCAACCGAGATTCGCATAAATAGTTCTTAAAGTCATCCGACTTAAGGTTAGCGCTGCCAATACATCAGAAAGACGATCGCGCAACAAGACAATCCCAGCGGTTTCGGATGCAACGTCTGTTCCGCCTTTCAGTGCAATGCCCACATCCGCTTGAGCCAAGGCAGGCGCGTCGTTTATGCCGTCTCCGACCATGGCGACACAGTGACCGTTTTGCTGCAATTTGGCGATCGCGTCGGCTTTTCCTTGGGGCAGGACTTCGGCGATGATTTGATCGTGCGGGATGCCGACTTGGGTTGCAATCGAGTGAGCAACAGAGAGCCGATCGCCTGTGAGTAACATGACCCGGAGTCCTTGATTTTGCAGCGCTTGAACGGTGTCGTTGGCTTCGGGACGTAGGGTGTCGGTGACGGTAATTAAGCCGAGAAGTTGACGGTCTTGGGCGATAAAAATTACAGTTTTGCCCTCTTTTCCAAATTGCTCGGCTTGTTGAAGAATTAGGGTTTCGATCGTAACGCCCGCTGCTATCAACCAAGCGCTTGTACCTAATTTGTACGGCTGATTTTGAATAGTTGCCTGGACACCACAACCTGCAATAGTTTGGCTGTCCTGCATTGAAAGTAGATTGAGTTTGGTGGTTTGGGCGGCGGTGAGAATGGCGAGGGCAAGGGGATGTTGGGTGCCGGATTCCAGGGTGGCGGCGAGTTGGAGAAGACGATCGGGGCTGAGGGTTGGGGCGATCGGGACAATATCTTGAACCTGTGGACAGCCCAAGGTGAGTGTGCCTGTTTTATCGAAAACCACGATGTCGAGTTTTTCCACCTGCTGCAATACATCGCCGCCCCGAATTAATAATCCTCGCTGCGCGCCTAAGCTGGATCCGACGATCAATGCAGTCGGAGTCGCGAGACCGAGGGCACAGGGACAGGCGACGACCATTAAGGAAATGGCGAGTTTGAGACTCATTAATAGCGGCGATGGTGGTAAGCGATCGGTTCCCGCCATTCCAGTCATTCCAGCCATGTGGCCCATTGCAGCCATTCCACCGATAGCACTTTGGCTGTCTATTAAGACCGATTGCCCAAAACAATACCAACCCAAAAACGTTAATACCGATAGGGTTAGAACGATGTAGGTGAAATATCCGGCAATTCGATCGGCCAGTTGTTGCACGGGCGCACGGCGAGTTTGGGCATCTTCGACCCATTGAATAATTTTCGCAAGCTGACTGCTGCTACTCAGTTGAGTGATTTCCAAGGTAATTAAGCCCGATCGATTTAGGGTTCCGGCACTTAGTTTGTCGCCGATGGCTTTTTCAACGGGAATCGCTTCTCCGGTCAACATCGATTCGTCAATGGTGCTGCTGCCCGAGACTAAAACGCCATCCACCGGAATCTGTTCTCCGGGCAAAACCTGCACCCATTCTCCCAGTCTTAAATGTTCCACCGGAATTACGATCGCTTCGCTGGGATTCAGGCTCGGATTTAGGTTTGGATTGAGATCGCTGAGGATCTTCTGGTCACTGGCGATCGTGGTGTTGCGAACGAGTCGTGCCGTCTGGGGCTGGAGGGCAATCAAGGCTTGAAACGATGACAGGGCTTCACGTCTGGCCCAAGCTTCCAACGATCGTCCAAGTAAAATGAATCCAATTAACATGACGGGTTCATCAAAAAAGCACTCCCAACCGATCGCGGGATAGATTAAGGCTACCAAGCTAGTTCCAAAGGCGAGGAGGGATCCTAGGGCAATCAATGTATTCATGTTGGGCGAATTTTTGAATAACCCCTTTAAACCATCGCGCAAAATTTCCCGTCCCGGAATAAATAATGCCAGTCCCGCCAGCACCGCATGAAACGCGTCATTCCCCAGCCCTGGCAACGGACGACCGACAGCATGACCTATATGTCCGGCGCTGGAGACTAGGACTAGGGTGAGAGCGATCGCGAGGCGTTGACGTTGTTTTGAGGCTTGTTCCGTGCGGCGTTGGGTCAGGGCGGCGAGTTGGTCGGTGCGACGTTGGCCGATTTGATGCGATCGGGCGGTAGTGGGAAATCCGGCTTGGGTGAGAGCCGTCGTCAGGACTTCGGCGGTGAGGGTGGGAAGAGCCGTGACGGTGGCGACTTCGGTGATTAGATTAACGACAGCATCCTGAACGCCAACTTGTTGCTTGAGCTTACGGGTGACGGCGCTGACGCATCCTGCACACATCATTCCGCCGACATCAAGGGTGATGGTTTCGGTGGGAATGGTGGGGAGCGATCGTTCAGCGGTGGCAATCATAGTGACTTGATAGGGGGGAACAACTTAGGGGAAGGGTGTCTTACGAGCTGATTAGTCGTCTGGATCTGTCGTCGATCGATCTTTTGGTTTAAATAATCCTAATTTCCATGCGGCAAAAAAGGCGATCGGTCCGGCAGCGATCGGGCTACTCAACGCGGGATCTATGTTCAGTGTAGAGAATGTATTGAAATAAGCCATGCCAATACAAAAACAAATCATAAAATTACCGATTTGCTTCCGATTTACGTTGGGTGGTTTGGGTTCGACCATAGTTTTAATTTTCTTAACTCAGGGGCTTAACTATTGTCCGGCACTGCCCAAAACAAACAGACTAATCAGCGTCCCACTATTCCAAAGACTATGGAGCATCATGGACGTAAGTAAATTTTGGGTACGGGCGTAGACAAATCCGAGGAGAATGCCGAGAACCGTCAAGGGCAGGACTTCCGATAGGCTCAGATGAACCAACGCAAAGATAAAACCACTTAAGACAATTGCCGTTGTTGTACTGAAATATCGGGTTAACGATGGCAACAAAAATCCGCGAAATAAGAGTTCTTCAAAAATTGGAGCGGCGATCGCAGTTGTAATAAAAAATAATCCCAATGCGATCGGATCTTTGCTCCCCAACAACAACGGAAGCAAGGGATTACTGCCGCCTTGACCTTGCCAAATTTGACTATTGAGAATGCTCACCCCCAGCACTAAGGGGAAGGCCACGAGATAGCCGCCTAATCCCCAGGGAAACCAATTGCCTTTGAAATTAAAGCGAAACCAATTATCTTCTAGAGGCAAATGGGGCTTGATGGTTAAATACAACACCGTCAAGGCACCGCCAGCTAGTGCTCCGTAAGTTCCGAGGACTCCCAAGCCTTGCAATATATCAGGACTAATATCAAACTGAATTTTCAAAACTTGCAGACCCGATCGGATCAAGGGCGCAATCAAAAATCCAACAATTAATTGCCCGACTAAGAAAAACCCGGCCACCATGACAAGCCAGGTATCTTCCCAATCCCACGGTACGGTCCATTTGGTTTCATTCAAACCCGCAATCCAACCGTCTTTGCCTTTGACCAATCGCTGACCGATTACACCGAAAAATAGCAAAATCCCGGTGCCGATCGATGCGGTTGCTGTGATGCCTGTGATGCTGAGTTTGACGAGGACGGATTGAGCGATGGTTTGTTCTTTGGTTTTGAGTGCAGCCCGTTTATCCTCTTGTTTATTCACCGTGTAGAGCCGATCGAAGGCCACATAACGATACCAACCTTCGAGGGTATTCAGCCGATCGGTCGCATTCGGAGAAACTTGGGGCGGATTATTCCATAGTCCCGTCAAAGTTTGGGAGAGTTGTTGGGCGCTGGCGGAGGTCTTAGAATCGCTCGCTAGCTCGGTCCAGAGTTGTTGGGCGCTTTCCAGTTTGCCATTGCGAGTTTGCAGTAATCCAAGCCGCAGTGTTAGATCTTCGAGATTAGTTTGTTGTTTGATCTGTTCAGTTTTAGCGAGGGCGATCGCGTCGGCATTGTTAGCGGTTCCAAGCTGGGCGGCGATCGTTTTTAAACTCGATTGCACTTGTTCGCGAGACTGTTGGTATGCAGTTGCTGCCGCAATAATAGGCGAAGTGGATTCTTCCACCATTTTTTTGAGCTGTACGCTGGTGTCATCACTTCCGTCAGTGCGAAGTTCAGCCAAGTGCAATCGCAGGTCAGATTCATAAAGCGCCAGACGGCTATTAAATTGAGGTTTGCTAAAACTTTCAACTAGATCAGTGCCCATAATGAGAAGCGCGATCGCCGTTAGTCCAATAAGAAAAATCCGTTTCAATGTCATGAAGCGCCCTGATCTAGTGAATAAGTTCTAGTGAAAAATTTAGTTGAGAAACGGGAATTTGCATTTTACATTAACGATCGGATCGTCTCAATCCGTTTACGATTCACACCCAAATCAGATTGGCCCAACCGAGATGCCGATCGGGCTTGCACAGTTTGCGACGTTTCATCAACATAAAATTCCACATCATCCACAAATCCCATTAATGAAGAAGTGAATTCCGCATAGAGATAATTTTCCGTTTCAGAAATCACCACAGCACCGGGTTGTGCTAAGACAGCCGCTTTCAGAGTTGCGATCGTGTTTCCGCCGAGAAATTTTAGCGGCTCAATCTGGTGTTCGGTATCTGTTGAAGAGGTGCTCACACAGTTGGGAGAAGCTGGACAGACGGCGAGTGTGCCATTGCGAAGGCCCAGATTGTCTGGACGTGTACCTGAGAATTTAAACATGAATGCCTCCGCCGGAGTGATGGTGAACCAGAGCAAAAGTAATGAAACCGCTACAGAAACGAAACCACGAAATACAAACTGCATAACAAAAATAGGATTAAGTACAACCAGACTAAGAACTAATCTTCACGCCGTCAGTATCTAATTGTAGGACGATCGCCAAGGTTTCGATACCCACAGATTCCCAGGTTTGTTTCATGGCCTGAGCCACATTCTGGGCTGAAGGAAGATTACTCAAGGCCAATAGGGTTGGACCTGCGCCGCTAATGACAACTCCGTGGGCACCTGCTGCGATCGCCGCTGCTTCTACAGAGTCAAAATTAGGAATTAATGCTTTACGGTAAGGCTGATGCACTTTGTCCTGTAGTGCGGCCTTGAGCCAGTCCGGGTTTCCGGTGGATAATCCCTGCATCAACAATCCTAAATGAGCCATATTAAATACTACGTCCGATCGGCTGTAGGTCGCAGGTAATACTTGACGGGCGGCGGCGGTGGAGAGTTCAAACGCAGGAATGGCAACGATCGCAATAATGGACGCGTGCCAACTTAATTCACTGACTTCCCAGTCGCGATCGATTCCACTGGCCGACAACCGACAACCACCCAGCAATGCAGGAACAACATTATCAGGATGCCCTTCAATTTCGGTGGCCAAGTCAGCAATTTGTTGCATTGAAAACGGCTGACCTGCCAACTCATTCGCGCCTACCAAACCACCGACAATAGCCGTCGCAGAACTTCCCAAGCCCCGAGCCAACGGCACATTCATTTCAATGTAGATTTTTAGTTTTGGAATCGGTTGATCGAGCTTGCTATAAAACGTTTTCATGGCTTGAACGACCATGTTGTCAGCATTACGGCTGACCCGATGCTCATCACCCCCTTTAACCGTAATTTCTAATTCATGACTAGAATCGACAGGCAATTCTGAAAATGTGAATTGGTTATACAACGTCAATGCTGCACCCAAACAATCAAATCCCGGCCCAATGTTTGCCGTCGTTGCGGGAACTCGAACTGTTACCGACATAATTCCCTATCCTCTCAGTTGTCCGATTAAATGCGCCATTTCCGGCAAAATCAGCTTTTCCAT
>JANXNM010000608.1 GCA_025354065.1 Synechococcales cyanobacterium 340R_concoct_173_sub
GCTTTATCTGGTTGTGGAAGTTTTGGGGATTAACCAAAAAGATGCGTCTCGTAGTGATACCCAGCGCGATATGCAAATGGCGATGGACTACATTACCCGCGATCTCCGAGAAGCATTTTATGTTTATGGGACAGAAGTAGAGGGTTCATCTGTCGAAAGTTGTTTAGAGAACCGTCCTCTTGCCGCTGCCAACACTCGTGGTGCGAATAGTCTATGTACAGGTTTGTTACCTTATTTGCCTCCTCGTTTACAATCGGCCAACAATGTTCCTGTCTTGGCATTCTGGAAACCGGAACCTTTACCCGATAGCGTGAGTGCTTATTGTAAAACGAATGCAGCCAGCATTGGCGTAGTAGTGCGTGATGCTAGCGGCAACGTTCAGCCCAATCCGGTCGATCGGGTTCCTTGTGTTGCTCAACGGATGTACACTCTGGTTGTTTATTCCCTAAACACGGATAACACTGATGGCATCTGGAAAGGCCGCGCTAGGATCAAGCGTTATGCTCTTCCTCATTTTACTGAATCTGCAACAAATACTAAAAAACCTGGATGGGTAGCTCCGGTCGCTGCTGATGATAAGAGACCGCTGTCTTGGCCATTTGGAAAAGCCGATACTGGGATCGTTGATTTGCAACAGAAAGCCTCTAGTGCAAATGCCTCTATTACAACTATTCCAGCCGCTGGCAAGCCATTAGACAATGGTAGTGAAAACATTGTTTTGACAGACTTTGTAGATTACGACCCTAATTACGCCAGTAGTACTTTTCCAACACTAACATCAACTCAAAGTAGTGGCTACTGTCCCTATAACTTCGAGGTCGCTAATTTCAAAGCCTTTAGACCTGATTTTTATGCTTGTGTTCGTAGAGCTTCAGTTAATGAAAACCCTGAAGTGCGCGTTGTGATTAAGGGGAATGCGGCGGGTCGTGGTGGAATTCCGAAAGCGACGGGTGAGGTTCCATTTCAAATGGAGTCTAATGTGATGGGGCGAGGGGTTTATAGTAAGCAACGATCGGGTAGCTAACGTTAATCTAATTAATCCAATTGCAATAGGGAGAGTTTAGAAATGATGAAACATTTTCGATCGCGATCGCGCCAGTCTAATGATGGTTTTACGCTAATTGAGATTTTGGTCGTTGTGATTATTGTCGGTATTTTGTCTGCGATCGCTGCCCCCGGTTGGCTAGCCTTCGTGAACAACCGACGGATTGG
>JANXNM010000609.1 GCA_025354065.1 Synechococcales cyanobacterium 340R_concoct_173_sub
GCTTTATCTGGTTGTGGAAGTTTTGGGGATTAACCAAAAAGATGCGTCTCGTAGTGATACCCAGCGCGATATGCAAATGGCGATGGACTACATTACCCGCGATCTCCGAGAAGCATTTTATGTTTATGGGACAGAAGTAGAAGGTTCATCTGTCGAAAGTTGTTTAGAGAACCGTCCTCGTGCCGCTGCCGACACTCGTGGTGCGAATAGTCTATGTACAGGTTTGTTACCTTATTTGCCCACTCATTTACAATCGGCCAACAATGTTCCTGTCTTGGCATTTTGGAAGCCGGAACCTTTACCAGATTCTGTAAACGCTTACTGTATAGCAAATGTAGATAAAATTGGCATAGTAGAACGTGATAGTAGTGGTGTGCCTAAAGACAATCCGGTCGATCGGGTTCCTTGTGTTGCTCAACGGATGTACACTCTGGTTGTTTATTCCCTAAACACGGATAACACTGGTGGCATCTGGAAAGGCCGCGCTAGGATCAAGCGTTATGCTCTTCCTCATTTTACTGAATCTGCATCAAGTATTAAAAAACTTGGATGGGTAGCTCCGGTCGCTTTTGATGATAAGAGACCGCTGTCTTGGCCCTTTGGAAAAGATAATACTGGAATCGTTAATTTGCAAGGCCTCAGCAGTCCATCAGACAGTAGTCCTGCTGAAAGCGTTGTTCTTACGGATTTTGTTCACTATGATTTAAATCCTGTTGACCCTATAAATTCAGCGCTACTAACTTCAACTACAAACAGTGGCTATTGTCCCTATGGCTTTGAAGTGGCTAATTTCAAAAGATTTAGACCTGAATTTTATGCCTGTGTTCGTAGGGCTTCGGTGAATGAAAATCCTGAAGTCCGTGTTGTAATTAAGGGGAATGCGGCGGGTCGTGGTGCAATTCCCTATGCGACGGGTGATGTTCCATTTCAAATGGAGTCTAATGTGATGGGGCGAGGGGTTTATAGTAAGCAACGATCGGGTAGCTAACGTTAATCTAATTAATCCAATTGCAATAGGGAGGGTTTAGAAATGATGAAACATTTTCGATCGCGATCGCGCCAGTCTAATG
>JANXNM010000661.1 GCA_025354065.1 Synechococcales cyanobacterium 340R_concoct_173_sub
AACGGCTGGAATTCGGGTTGATCCGCCCACAAGAAGAATCCGATCGAGTTCATCCACCCCCATCCCTGCATCTTTTAAGGCTTGGGCCATGGGTTCTAGGGTTCCCTGTACCAGTTGCGCCACGAGTTCTTCAAACTTGACACGGGTCAACTCCACTTCTAAATGCTTAGGCCCAGAAGCATCTGCTGTGATGAATGGCAGGTTGATAGAGGTACTCGTGGTACCAGACAACTCAATCTTGGCACGTTCAGCCGATTCTCGCAGTCGCTGTAGGGCCATTTTGTCGCTGGATAAGTCAATGCCCTCCTTCTGATTAAAAGTGTCACTCAGCCAGCGGACAATTGCCGCATCGAAATCATCTCCGCCGAGATGGTTGTTGCCAGAGGTCGCTTTTACTTCAAAAATGCCATCGCCTAATTGAAGAATTGAGACATCGAAAGTTCCGCCGCCTAGGTCAAACACCAAGATAATTTGCTCTTGATCTTGTTTGTCCATCCCGTAGGCTAGGGCCGCCGCCGTTGGCTCATTGATGATGCGCAAGACTTCAAGACCCGCGATTGTTCCGGCATCTTTAGTGGCTTGACGCTGGGCATCGCTGAAATAAGCTGGAACCGTGATAACGGCTTGAGTAACCGTTTCGCCGAGATAATTTTCTGCATCCTGCTTCAGCTTTTGCAGCACCATTGCCGAAATTTCTTGTGGCGTATAATTTTTACCGCGAATGCCTACATCCACCGTCGCATCCCGACCTTGGACACAGTTGTAAGGGACGCGAGTTCGCTCTTCACCCGTGTCTTCCCAACGCCGCCCAATAAACCGTTTAATACTAAAAACAGTATTTTCGGCATTAGTGACCGCCTGACGTTTGGCCAGTTGCCCGACAAGCCGATCGCCCGCCTTCCCAAACCCAACAATACTGGGCGTTGTCCGTCCACCCTCCGAATTAGCAATCACCGTGGCTTGCCCACCCTCAAGGACCGCAATACAACTGTTGGTGGTGCCCAAATCAATACCAATAACTTTTCCCATAATAGTTTGTTAGGCGTAGGTAATAAGGCGCAATGCCAAGGTAAATATCCTAATTGAGCTTAGCTAAAATAAATCATCAAGCTCAATGTAGCAGGAGATCGCGAATAACTGTGGAGTCTCCCACTACACAATATTCCCTAATCCCTTACAATTTCTAACAAATGGCGCTAACCAATTTCAAGTTCTGATTCTAGGCCTGAGTAGACGACGTTTCAGGCTCCTCAGGAGCAGCCGCTACTTGAACTTGAGCATGGCGCAACACGCGATCGCCCATCATGTAGCCGCGCAAGAGTTCAGCCATCACGGTTCCTTCAGGATACTCGGAGGTGGGTTGACGCCACAGTGCCTCATGGAGGTTAGGGTCAAATTGCTTGTCTTTCGCGTTCATAGGAGAGACTCCAATCCGTTTTAGGCGGCCCACCATGTCTTTGTAAATCCCTTGATAGCTATTATGAACAGCAGTTTCAGCATCAGTTTCTA
>JANXNM010000667.1 GCA_025354065.1 Synechococcales cyanobacterium 340R_concoct_173_sub
TTGATACAGGTTCTTAGTTACTGCACGCAGAGGCCGCGTAGAGTTTGGGTTTTTGAGGGGGATAGAGCGATCGTCATTGATGACGGAACCCTAGATGAGTGTTGGAAAAAATCTCAGTATTAACCCATCTACTAAAGACAGCGAGCCGATCGACCGATGAACATATCACGCAGCAACGAGACAGCGACCACGCTACCCAAATTCGACATACTCAAGCATCTAGACAAACTCACCCCCGACGGCGGCAGCACCAGCAGTAAAGACGAGATTTCCTACAATTGCCCGGTCTGTGGCTCTGGTAACCTCAAAGTCCACATAGACGGAAAGCACAAAGGCAAGTATCAGACATGGGGCTGTGACTGTGCCAAATCAGAAGCCGGGAAACAGAAAATCAAAGACAAATTGGCCCCGCTGACCTGGGACAAGCCTAAGAGAGGCAAAGGGACTACCACCTATACCTATCAAGCCCTGCATGAAGGAGAGCCGATCGAAGTTGCTCAAGTCAGAAGGGCTGACGACGGCAACGGAAAACGTAGATTTAGCCAGTGGCATAGAGACGGGAATAGGTGGGTTTCAGGCTTACCAGATGAAGTGAAGGCACAAGTTCACCTATATCAAATTTTTAATGAAACAAATCAGAGTGCGATCGCCAACGGTCAAACCATCCTGATTGTTGAGGGTGAAGGGAAGGTTGATTTACTTTTGTCGTTAGGCATTGCAGCAACCTGTTCGATCGGCGGCGGTGGAAAGTGGAAACAGTACGGCTATCCCAATTACTTGCAGGATTTGGAAGGCGCGGCGGTTGTGATTTGTCCCGATCGGGACCAGCCGGGAATCAAACATGCTGACGAAATCGCCCTAGACTTCCCCGACGCAAAATGGCTATACGCCGCCCCAACGTCCTATCTCTGGGAACGCCTAATTCAACCCAACAAAGGATTCGACATAAAAGATTGGATTAACGACGACGGCGCGACAAAGGAAGACATTTTGAACGCGATCGGCGATCGGCGCGAACTCATCACCTCACTACCGCCCCCACCGGAGCCACCGGAATTACAACTTGGGCCACCAATGGGGACTATCACCGCGAGTAATTCAGGTGACGATGATGATGAAAAATCAAGGATGCTCCGAGAATTCGAGCGCATTAAAAACCGATTTGGCGATAAATTCCGCTGGAATGAACTCTTCAAACAGGTTGAATTTGAGGGACAGAAGTTTGCAGTTGGTTTGGCAAAGCCATTTTTCAACATCAAGCAACAAATGAACCTAAAAAGCGGGCGCGATGACATCGCGGACATCCTCTTAATGTACGCAAAAGACAACTCCTACAACCCCATCACCGAATATCTCGATCAATGTTTCCTCCTGCATGGGTCAAATACCGACATTCTGAAAGGCATGGCCAAACGATACTTAGGAGCTGACCTACCCATCCACCAGATTCTGTTAATCAAATGGCTTATATCCGCCGTTGCACGAGCCTATGAGCCGGGGTGTCAGTGTGACAACGCCCTAATTCTGCAAGGGGCGCAAGGATGGCGTAAATCAACATTCTTTAGAGTATTGGCTAGCCCTGCATGGTTTGACGACACTATGGGCAATTCCGGAGATAAAGACGAGCGCTTGAAACTGCACCGTTCTTGGATCATTGAATGGGCCGAATTAGAAGCCATCTTCAAAAAAAAGGAAATGTCGGTGATTAAGAGCTTTATGACCACAAAAATCGACGTACTTCGCCCACCCTATGGCCGCGATATTGAAGCACTCGATCGCTCATCCGTCTTTTGTGGCACCACCAACCAGCGCGAATTCCTGACCGACTCCACTGGGAACAGGAGGTTTTGGGTAATCCCATTGGGAATGCAAATTGATACCACATTGCTCCAGGCCGAACGAGATCAGATTTGGGGCGCAGTAATCAGGCTTTACCGGGATGGCGTTCAGTGGCACCTCACCGCCGATGAAGATGCAACCCTAACCGATGCCCGATCGCAGTTTGAATCATCTGATTCATGGGAAGAGGAAATCTCAGACTTTATTGAGGGCAAAGAGAAGATCGCAATCTGGGAAATACTGGACGAACTGTTCAAACTTCCGATCGCACAGCACGATAAGAAAACTCAGAACCGGGTCAGAGAGTGTCTTTACAAACTCAATTGGAGACCTAATCCCAAAACAACTTGGCACAAAGGGAAAGCGAGTAAGGTATGGGACAAGATTATATAGTTTTATTGTTTTCTTAGTTAGGTTAGTTAGGTTTAGTCTGTATCTCTTATCTAGACTGAATTCTAAGACCTAACCAAGAACCTAACTAAGACCTAACCAAGTATTTGTAGTTAGTTTTTCATCCAAGGTAATGGCCTAGACCATGACGTTATAGTTAGGATTTTGAAACCCAGTCCTAGAGTAGCTTTCAGAAATAACCTAACCATTGTTTAGTTGTTATTAGGTCTCGGTTAGGTGCTGAAAGCCTTACCTAGTCTGACTTTGACCCCAAAACCTAACCCTAACCGTAAAAAATCACTGCAAACTAGCAGAAAAGTTTAGAGCCGTCGTCATTTCAAGCCCTGTAAATAGCCCCATCCTTTAAACCATGAGATTCCCTACCAACATCCCAAAAGAGTTATCCGCTCTATGGGTTAGTTTTACTGACTACAAATCCACCCACCTCAACCCCAACACGATCGCCAAAACCTATGCAGCCAAAGCCAAAGTAATCGCCAAAATCCCCACCTACTGCACCACCGGAAGAGACGTAGTGGACTGGATGGAGACCCAATAC
>JANXNM010000466.1 GCA_025354065.1 Synechococcales cyanobacterium 340R_concoct_173_sub
ACATTTGATTGAAGAGGTTGAAGACTTGGGTAAAAGTGAACGACGGGGAATCAGTAGTCAGCTCATCCGCGTCCTATTGCATTTACTCAAATGGCAATATCAGCCTAAACGCCGATCGGACAGTTGGCTCGACTCCATCACCGATGCCCGCACCCAAATTGAACTTGCAATAGAAGATAGTCCCAGCCTCAAAACCTATCCAACAGAACAACTTCCAAACTGCTACCAACGCGCCCGTCGCCAAGCTGCCCAACAAACCAATCTGGATCTTTCAGCGTTTCCATTGACCTGTGAATATGATTTGAAACTAGTCTTGACGGAAAATTGGTTGCCAGATTGATCGCTCCACTACGCTTGACGCAAAACCCGATCGCATTCTAAAGTCTTACCTATGCAGAATCATTCTGCGGATGCCCAAGAAATATAGCGCGATCGTCCGGTGCGTCAACACCAACACGATCGCTCAACCCCCAAGCTGAACATAGCAGCTCGGTAGCCTGCGGTGCATTCTAGCATCCACGCCACCCTGTTTTGCACTGCGAAAGTAAACGGGGTGGCTAATTTTTTGGGTTTCCTTCCCCCACTTACACTAGGAAACCCACCATGACCGAGATCACCAGACCCATCACAAAACATATCAAACTTCAAATTACAGGTGATGCCGATGCCGTGAATGCCACGATCGCGCTCCTCCATGCCCTCAACTTCATCAACGGCTCAATCTGGAGTCAAGCCATTCGTAAGCGAGGAGAAGGCTCCATTGTCCGCGTCGCCGCCCGCCCCATCACTCTCCCTTAAGCTCCCTAACCACAGGCCCAAATGTACGATCGATCGTGCATCTGGGCCATTATAAAAATCTAAAATCATGATTTTGAGGCTATGAAACGAGATTCCATTTTCTTTCGACTATTTCAACAATCGCCGACACTATTGTTTGAACTGTTAGCGGAGACTCCAGAAAACGCAGATAGATATCGGTTTGATTCAGTAGCCGTAAAAGAACCCAAGTTTGAAATCGATGGTGTATTTCTGCCGCCGGATGACCAGCCTGGAGTGGTCTATTACAGCGAGTTTCAGTCTCAACGAGATGAGGAACTGTATGAACGGATGAGTAGTGAGACCTACAATCACTTCTATCGAAATCGCAAAAAGTTCTCCGATTGTCAATGGGTCGCCATCTACACCTCTCGTAGCAAAGAGCAAAAAGATGTCTATCCCTTTCGATCGTGGCTTAACTGTGAACAATTTCACCGCATCTATCTCGATGAACTCGGCGATGCGAGAGACTTACCCTTGGGTCTAGCATTAATAGCGTTGACAGTAGAGAAAAAGAAAAAAGCGAAAGACACAGCGCAATTTTTGGCAGACCGAACC